>CAUQDE010000124.1:0-5471 GCA_963516425.1 uncultured Kingella sp. | reverse complement strand
TCGGGGCAGACCACCACATTGCCTTGAATGCTGGGCACGTTTTTCACCGCCAGCTCCATCGCGTCTTGCAGCGCGTCGCGGATGGCGTGCGGCATATCGGCAGAGGCAGCCTGAAACGCGGTCAATAATTGATACGGCAACACCCGCGCTCGTGCGATGGCGGCGGCATCGCGCAATTTGTCGGCAACAAGGCGCACGTTGGCTTGATTGGCAAACACGCCGTGCCGCTGGAAAGTGTTGAGATTTTGGCGCACCTGCTGCCACGAGCCGTTTGCCGCAATCCGCGCCCAAGCAGCCGCGTCCAAATCCAGCGCGGTCAGCATTTGGAACGGCACATCGGGCAGGCAACCTGAACGGGTTTTTTTATACTGTTCAAACGCTTGCGTGATGGGCGGCAGCGCGTCCGCATCGTAAGGCTTGCCGATGAGCCATGCGAACCACGCGGCACGCCACGCTTCGCGCGGTTTCGGATGCACCATTTTTACCACGTCAGCCAGCGAAGGATTGTTGCCTACCGCCGCATTCAAAAGCTGGCGCTCGCTTGCCGACAGCAGCCATTGCTGCACCAGTTTTTTCGGACGCGAGCCAAACGATTTGCGACCCGCTGCGCCGCTGCGCACGATCTGCGCGAAGTTGCGCAGCATTTTGCCGTTGTCCGCCACGCGGTCAAACACCCGCGCCAGCATGGCAACGTCTTTCTGCGCCAATACCGCCAACAGTAGCGCGGGCATATCTTTCATGTGTCCGTGTTCACGCGCGTATATCGCGGTTTTGGCGATAAATTCGGCATCCAAGCCGTTTTCCAACGCCAGCACCTGCGCCAACTGGTTTTCCGCTGTGGCGTAAAAAGTGCTGTTCAGGCAACCTGTTGCCGCCAGTTGGGCAAGCTGCTGCTTGGGGGTTAAGGTGTACGCCAAACCGCCCGCTTCGTTGCGTGTGTCGGCGTTAAAGAGTTTTTGTTTGACGGATTGGAACAAGTTGGTATTAGCCATTTTTATTTCCTTTTTAATCAGTAATATTCATTAGGCAGCCTGAAAACTATTTGCCTATCAGTTTTTGCCAAAAGCCTTGTTTGGCTGGGGTTTGAGGCGCGGGCGCATCGGCAAGCCGCCCCGTTAGCCAATATTCGCCCTGTATCACATTGTCGATTTGCGGCGTATCGGCAAAGGCTTCGGCAGGGTAAACCGCCGACCATATGCCGCCGTATGTGGCGATTTCGCAGTAATAAAATGGGCAGTGGGTGAGCGTGTTGCGCCGTTTTTCTGCCTTGCGCACGATGCCTGTAAACAAGGCGCGGGCTGCGGGGCGTGCGCCCTCGGGCGCGTTTTCGCTTAGAAACATCCCGCTGGGGATAAAGCATTGCGCTGCCCATTTCACTTCCTGCGTTTCTTGGCTGGCGGTAAACGCGGCTTCGTCGGCAAATAATTCTGCCGATTCGGCAAAGGCGCACACCGCGATTTTTTGCGCTGTGCCAACGGTGGTTTGCGGAAACGATGCGATGTCGGGAATATCCACAATAAAGGGATAGTCGCCATCTACGCATTCGCCGTTTTCCGATGCGCTGCCGTTTTGCCACACATGGGCAAAGCCTGTGCCATCGTCAAAACCGTCATCATATTGATTGGCAGCAACATGGCTTACCCACACCGATTGGAGGCAGCCTGAAAAATACGGCTCAGCCGAGAAAAATTCGTTGTCTTGATTGATGCCTATCCACAGCGCCGCGCCGCTGGCATCGCGGTAAACCGCATAATCGCCAATCATTTGCGCGTGTGGCGAAACTTGGTTGATTAGGGCAGACAGTGTTTCTTTGCTGGTGATGCCTGTAAATCCAATGGTGTCGTAATGGCTCATGGTTTTTCCTTTGTTATGCGTTTGAGGCAGCCTGAAAACCGTTTAGGCAGCCTGAAATAAGGCGGCAGCGCAGCAGCAAGAGGGTGTAGAAATCAACATACTGTATTTTCAAAATTAAACTACGCTACGTTTTGGCAGCAGCGGCGGGGGTTGCACCCGCATCACAGTCTTGGGGAATGTAATTCCTACGGCATCTGCTGCGATGCCGAAAAGGTGGGCGACCAGAACAACAAGATGTCTCGCGTTTGGCAACGCGGCGGGGATTCGAACCCCGAGAACCGATGTAATCTTGTTCGCATTCGCCCGAAAGGGGCGGCACGCCAGCAGCAAGAAATAAAGAAATTATGTACCGCGCGCTAACCGACTGCGCCACGCTGCCATTGATGTAGCAGCGGCAGGACTCGAACCTGCGACCTCGGGCATCCTATGCTGTAATTCCTTCGGCATCTGCCGTTGTGCCATAAAAAGGGCGGGCGACTAAATCGGCTGGTTGAAAATTCCGCCATAGCGTTTGCACGCCATCGGGGCTTGAACCCGAACGTCTGCGTTTTGCAGACACGGCTTGCGCCGCGCGTCTACCTGTAAACCAGCCAGCATTCACCCGAAAGGGGCGCACGCCGCAACAAGAGATGAAGAAATATTCGTGCTCTACCTAACTGAGCTACTCTGCCATTGATGCGGCAGAGACGGGACTCGAACCCGCGACAACGAGCGTGATAGGCTGTAATTCCTTCGGCATTTGCATCGTGCTTGTGGGGTGTATTGCAAACAACGTGCCAACGATGCCAAAACAGCGCAAAATAATTTGTAATAACATGAAAACAAAGAGAATATATTTTTGAAACCCGTTCTCAGGCTGCCTGAATAATCCATAAAAACTATCCAACAAGCTAGCTAAATAGCTTATAATCTTGCGCGTAAATTCCTGCGCATCCATTTTCAGGCTGCCTATTGCATCAGAATGAAATAGTGCCATGCTACGCTCACACAAAGGCAGCCTGAAAACCCCAAAAAGGACAACCATCATGCCCAAAACCCAAGTTGCCATTTCCTTTCTCGGCACCGTATTAGACAACGGCTTCGGGCAAGCCCGTTGGCAAAAATGGCGACCCAACATCGCCCTGCACCAACGCGCCGATATCGGCTTCAACCGCATGGAGCTGTTTTACAGCGAAAAATATCGCCCGCTTGCCGAGCGCGTGCGCGATGATATTCACGCGCTGCGCCCCAACACCCAAGTGAATCTCATCAACATGGAGCTGGCGAATCCGTGGGATTTCAGCGAAGTCTATACCAAGCTGCACGACTGGACGGCATCCTATCCCTTTGATACCGAAACAGAAAATTACTACACCCACATTACCACGGGCACGCACGTTGCCCAAATTTGCCTGTTTTTGCTGGTGGAAAGCCGCCAAATTCCCAGCGTGTTGCTGCAAACCGCGCCGCCGAAAAACCAAAAGCGCAGCATGGAGCAGGGCGATGTGGGCGGCTTGGATGTGATTGATTTGGATTTGGCGCGCTACGACGTGCTGGCAGAGCGGCTGGCGGCGGTGCGTGACGATGCGGTGCGCTATCTGAAAAGCGGCATTGCTACGAAAAATCAATCGTTTAACAATATGATTGCCGAGATTGAGCAAGTGGCACTCAATTCGCCGTCGCCCATTTTGTTAAGCGGGGCAACGGGCGCAGGCAAATCCATGCTGGCGCGGCGCATTTACGAGCTGAAAAAAGCCAGACACTTGATTAAAGGGCATTTTGTGGACGTAAACTGCGCTACCTTGCGCGGCGACGGCGCGGCATCGGCGTTGTTTGGGCACAAAAAAGGCGCGTTTACCGGCGCGGCAGAAAAGCGCGATGGCTGGCTGAAAACCGCCGACAAAGGCGTGTTGTTTTTAGACGAAATTGGTGAATTGGGCTTGGATGAGCAAGCCATGTTGCTCAAAGCGATTGAAGAGAAACAGTTTTACCCCGTGGGCAGCGACAGCGAAGTGAAAAGCAATTTTCAGCTCATTGCAGGCACCAACCGCGATTTGCGTCGCGAAGTGCAAGCGGGGCGTTTTCGCGAAGACTTGTTCGCCCGCATCAATATTTGGCATTACACGCTGCCCGCGCTTGCCGACCGCCGCGAAGACATCGCGCCCAATATTGAGCATCAGCTCGCTCTTGCCGCGCAGGAGTTGGGACGCGCCACGCGCTTTAACAAAGAAGCCTACGCGCTGTATTTGGACTTTGCCCTGTCGCGGCAATCGCTGTGGCGCGGCAATTTCCGCGATTTAGCCGCCAGCATCATGCGCTTGGCAACGCTCGCGCCGCAAGGCAGAATTTCCACCGATTTGGTGCGCGCCGAAATCGCCCGTTTGCAGTATTTGTGGGCGGAAGATGTTGAAAACACAGATAAATCCGTTTTCAGGCTGCCTGAACACATCCGCCGCGAAGACTGGGATTTGTTTGATTTGCAACAGCTAGAAAATGTGCTCGCCATCTGCCGCCAAAGCAAAAACATGGCAGAAGCAGGGCGCGCGCTGTTTAATGTCTCGCGCAACAGCCGCAGCACGCCCAACGATAGCGATAGGCTGCGCAAATATTTGGCGCGATTTGGTTTAACGTGGGCGGATGTGGTGGCGTAGCGCAGAGGCAGCCTGAAAATCTAAACGCCCGCATTGCTCACTAAACTTTGTTGTAAACAGCAGCCCATTAACACTCACTTCGTTCGTTTCAGGCTGCCTCAACCATCACGAAAGCCCCACCATGCCACAAATCTATTTCACATCCGACCTACATTTCTCGCACAAAAACATCGCCAAATTTTGCCCACAATTTCGCCCCGCCGCGCCCACGCTGGAAGAGCTGGACGAATACATGATTGCCCGCTGGAACGAAACCGTGCAGCCCGAAGACACCGTGTACAACCTCGGCGACGTTTCCTTTGCCCACGACCTGAAAAAAATAGAAGCCATTTTGCGTCGTCTCAACGGGCAGCATCACCTGATACTCGGCAATCACGACGACCTGATTAGCCGCAACAAAAAACGCTTCATCGACACGCCCAAAGCAGACGGCAACCCCATGCTGTCGTCCATCCGCAGCTATCAAAAAATCAAGCTGCCAGAAATCAACAACACCTTGATTTTGTTTCACTATCCCATCAACGAATGGGACGGCTGCCACAAAGGCTGGTATCACCTATACGGGCATTTGCACGACCGCGTTGCCCCCATGCAAGGACGCGCCCTGAATGTCGGCTGGGATTTGCACGGACGCTTGCTTACGCCGCAAGACATTGACGACTATCTGCGCGCACTCCCCATCATTCAACGCTTTGACGACCGCGCCAACACCATCGCAGGCAGCGATGTAAACGATGCCGCCGCGCAAATCCGCGCCAAACTGGCACAGTTGAACCCATAGGCAGCCTGAAAACCAAAATGAAACGGCGGCGGCTCGCCGCCAAATGCGTATTTAATAGGGCTTTATTGGTTGAAAAAATGTCGGCAAGCCACCAACGCTCCATCGGTTGTAGGTTTTGCAACAGTTGCAGCCTGAAAACAAAATCACACCTACAAAAAAGGCAGCCTGAAAACGGTATAAACCCATTTTCAGGCTGCCTCAATCAT
>CAUQDE010000123.1:0-5487 GCA_963516425.1 uncultured Kingella sp. | reverse complement strand
CCATTTCGTCCAAACCTTTGCCCGCGCCCACCATGGGGAACACGTTTTGTTTGCGATCGGTTACGAAGTCCATGAATACAAAGCGATCTTTCATGGCTAATGCTTCGCGCAATGCGCCTTCCACATCGGATGCTTTTTCAATCCGCATGCCCACGTGCCCATAGGCTTGCACCAGTTTCACAAAATCTGGCTGGCATGATAAATTAGTTTCCGATTCGCGCTCGTCGTAGAACAACTCTTGCCATTGGCGAACCATGCCCAAATAGCCGTTGTTCAAGCACACGGTTTTAATCGGCAAATTGTATTGTGCGCAAGTGCCAAGCTCTTGAATATTCATTTGAATTGAGCCTTCACCTGTGATGCAGACAACGTCTTTATCAGGGTTGGCAAGATGCGCGCCCATCGCATAAGGCAAGCCTACGCCCATGGTACCTGCGCCGCCAGAGTTGAGCCATTGGCGCGGACGTTGGAAAGGATAATACAGTGCGGCAAACATTTGGTGTTGCCCAACATCGGACGTAATAATGGCATCGTTGTTGGTTACTTTTGCCAAAGTTTGCACCACATATTGCGGCAGGATTAAATCGGTTTCAGGCAGCCTTAAACATTCTTGCGCGCGCCATTCTTCAATCATTTTCCACCATTTTTCCAAATGGTTGACGTTGACGGATTCGTTTTGCGCACGCCACAAGCCAAGCATCTCGCTTAAAACGTTTTTCACATCACCCACAATCGGCACATCGGCTTTAACGCGTTTGGAAATGCTGGATGGGTCAATATCAATATGGATGATTTTTTTCGGCGCTTCGGCAAACTTCGCAGGCGAACCGACTACGCGGTCATCAAAACGCGCGCCCACCGCCAAAACCACATCGGCATTTTGCATGGCTAAGTTGGCTTCATAAGTGCCGTGCATGCCGAGCATGCCCAAAAACTGGCGGTCATCAGAAGGATATGCGCCCAAGCCCATCAGCGTGCCTGTGCAAGGTACGCCTGTCGTGCGGATGAAATCGGTTAATTCTTTTGAGGCGTTGCCCAAAACCGCGCCGCCGCCAAAGTAAACCAAAGGGCGTTTGGCGGCAGACAAAAGCTGCACCGCTTTTTTAATTTGCCCAACATGGCCTTGCACAACGGGTTGATAAGAGCGGATGGGCAAGTCTTCTTGCGGATAGCTGTATTTTGCCGTGGCTTGGGTAACATCTTTGGCAACGTCAATCACCACGGGGCCGGGGCGGCCCGATTTGGCAATTTGGAAGGCTTTTTTAATGGTTACTGCCAAGTCGTCAATATTGGTAACCAAGAAATTGTGTTTCACGCATGGGCGGGAAATGCCAATCATATCAATCTCTTGGAACGCATCTGTGCCGATTGCGCCTGATGGCACTTGCCCGGAAATCACCACTAGCGGAATCGAATCGCTGTAAGCGGTGGCGATGCCTGTTATCGCGTTGGTTGCGCCCGGCCCTGATGTAACCAAGGCAACGCCCACTTTGCCGCTGGAACGAGAATAAGCGTCTGCGGCATGCACGGCTGCCTGCTCGTGTCGCGTTAAAATGTGTTTGAATTTTTTGAGCTGATAAATGGCATCGTAGATTTCCAATACTGCGCCACCGGGATAACCGAAAACATACTCAACATTTTCTGCGTGAAGACTTTGCACGATAATTTGTGCGCCTGATATTTGCATGACAACCTCATTTGTTCTGCGTAACTTCGATTGCAAATGGATAATTTTGCCGATGCACCTGTAATGCGGTTAAACGAGACAGCGATTTAGGGTACGCGCACACGCTTAACATAACAATAATTATATTGATTGGTTCAATCTGGTTAAACGCTAGGTTTGTGGAGAAAGGGAAGCATCAAGATAACCGAAAGAATTAACAAAAACAAGCGGTATGTAAAAAAAGATTATCTCTGTTAAATAAAGTGAAATCCAATCAAAAAAAATCAAAAAAAGGCTATTGTTTAGAATTTAATTGCAAAAATAAGCGAAAAAAAATTTTTAAATCTATTTGTTTCGCTAAAATAACCAACCTGCATTAAAATTGCTTGATTGATTTATAAAACTTTAATTTTGAAAGATTGGAAAAATGAAACGTTCTCAGCAACAAAAAGGTTTTACGTTGGTTGAATTGTTGGTTGCCATTGTGATTATGGCTATTTTGGCTGCTTTGGCTTATCCCTCTCTTTTAACGTACATCCGCCGCGCGCGCTTGGATAATGCGCGGGCTATGATGTCGGATACCGCGCAAGCGCTGGAACGCCACTATGGACAATATCGCACTTTCTGCGTAGCGGGCACAGATTGCACGCCGCCCGTTATAACCTTTGTTACCCGAGATAATGCTGCAAACGCGCCTGCCACCGGCATTGTCGTTACGTTGGATAACGATAACTACAATTTCTCCATTGCCAAGGCAAACACCAACAGCTTCGTGTTGAAAGGCGAGCCGAAATCTGGTTTGTATCCGGCCGATGTGTTGGCTGCTAACCAGTTGATTTTATTTTATGATTCTTCTGTTCCCGCTTTTGTCCGCTGCACGGAGAGCGGTGCGGACCTTTACCAAACTTCCGCCAGAGCGTCTGACCCGAGTGCCTTGCCCGATGCGGACGGTTGCGAAGTGATGCAGTAAGATGAAGGCAAAAGGCTTTACTTTGGTTGAATTGTTGGTGGCGGTGGTCATTATGGCGGTTTTGGTTGCCGTGGCTTATCCGCTTTATGGCAATTATGTAAAGAATGCGCGGTTAAGTGAGGCGCATCAAGCGATGATGGACAATGCGCAAGCGTTGGAGCGTCATTATGCGAATCACGCCAACTTTAAGAAAAGCAGCACGCAATGGGCGGATTTGCCGATGACGCAGACTTCTCATTTTTGCATTCGCATGCTGGGCAACCCGCGTGGTACGGAGAACGAGGCGGCGTATAGCATGAAAGCGGTGTCGTTTGATAAAAACAGAGAGCCGCGGGTGTTGATTCATGCGCATGATGGCACTTCGCTGGTGTGCGAAAGCAGTACGACAACGTGTGATGAAACGCCTTTTTTTAATAATGCTATGCGGGTGGATTCGGATTGTCGTCCGTATCCTTAAATGATTGGAAGCCGCCGATAATGAGGCAGCCTGAAAACGTGGTTTACGGTTTTCAGGCTGCCTTTTTGTTCGTTCGCGCTATTCAGGCGAAATAGCCTGCGCCGAGGATGAGCGGCTTGCGCGCGCCTGTGGCGTGGTGGGGATTGGATGGGGTTTGGTTCATCCAGCAGGCGGCAAGCCATGCGAAGGCGGCGGCTTCCACCCATTGGGGCGGGAGGTTGAGGGCTTCGGTGCTGTGCAGGGCGGTGTTGTGGGGAGCGAATAGTTGGGCAAGGGCGTGCATTAGGGTGGCGTTTTGGATGCCGCCGCCGCAGATGTAGAGATGGCTGGGGTTTGAGGCAGCCTGAAAAACGGCATCGGCGATGGTTTCGGCGGTAAATTGCACGAGGGTGCGTTGAACGTCAAACGGGGATTCGTTGCCGCTTAGATGGCTTTGCAGCCACGCGAGGGAGAAGAGTTCGCGCCCTGTGCTTTTGGGCAGCGGCAGCCTGAAATAGGGGTGGGATTTCAGGCTGCCTAACAGGCGGGGCAGCACTTTGCCTTGCGCGGCTTTTGCGCCGTTGGCATCGTAGGGCTGTTGCCAAACGTGTTGTGTCCATGCGTCTAGCAGCATGTTGCCTGCGCCTGTGTCGAAGCCGATGGGGGGCTGCTGGGGGGCAAGCAGGCTGATGTTGGCGATGCCGCCGATGTTGAGCACGACGCGGGTTTCGCTGGGGCTGGCAAATAGGGCTTGGTGGAACGCGGGAACGAGCGGCGCGCCTTGCCCGCCTGCGGCGAGGTCGCGGCTGCGGAAGTCGCCGATGGTGAAGATGCCTGTGCGCTCGGCGAGCAGGGGGAGGTTGGCGAGCTGGATGCTGTATTGATGCTCGGGGGCGTGGCGGACGGTTTGCCCGTGGCAGCCGATGGCGGTGATGTTTTCAGGCTGCATTTGGCTTTGCGCGAGCAGTTGGCGGACGGTTTGGGCGTAGATTTGGCTGAGCTGTTGGGCGAGGATTTGGCTGCGGTGCAGTTCGTTGTCGCCGATGTTTTGCAGGGCGAGCAATTCGGTTTTCAGGCTGCTGGGGTAGGGGATAAAGCTGTGGGCGATGGCGCGTTGCCATTGGTTGCCTTGCATGGCGATGAGCACGGCATCTGCGCCGTCCATGCTGGTGCCTGACATGATGCCGATGTAGTGTTGGGTGGGCATGGGGTTATCCTTTGGAGGTAAGACGGTATAGATAGTTTTCAGGCTGCCTTTTGGGGTGAGGCAGCCTGAAAACGTTATTTGCTATGTGATTGTTGTTGGGTGGATTGTTGGGCTTGCGGTTGTTTCGCTTCGCGGGTGAGGCGGCGTTGGCGGCGTTTTTCCAGCAATTCGTCGCGGCGGGCGATTAAGCCTTGGCGGCGGTGGTAAAGATGGTAGCCCGCCCATGCCGCGCCGATGGCGCAGACGATGTATAAGCCGTATTGGAATTGGTGGACTTGCCGCATCAGCCAGTCTTTGTTTTCCGCGCCAAAGTGCCCCAGATACACCCAAAGGGGAACGGTCAATATCGCTGCCAGACCGTCCATCATCAGCCAGCGCAGAAAGGACACTTTGCCGCTCATGCCTGCCACGAGAAACATTGGGCTGCGCAAGCCCGGCAGAAAGCGGGCGACAAACATCACGCGGTTGCCGTATTGGTCAAATTTTTGGCGGATAAGGGCATAGCGCTTGGGGTTGAGCATTTTGGCAACGGGGCGGAATTTGAGGATTTGCTCGCCGTAGTGCCTGCCGAGCATGAACATGATGCCGTCGCCCACCAATACGCCGAGCACGCCGGTAACCGCCATAAAGTGTACGTTTTTATAGCCCAAGCCCGAAATCACGCCGCCTGCAACGAGGGTGATGTCTTCGGGGATGGGGATGCCGAAGCCGCAGAGTATCAGGATGAAAAACACGGCGGCGTAGCCAAATTGGATGAAAAATTGTTCAAGAAGAGCGAGCATGGTGGTTTGCTTTATTGTTGGGGTTGATGGGGCAGCCTGAAAAGCAGAGTGGGGGCATTATCTTTGTTTACAAGTTTTCAGGCTGCCTTTTGGCGGTTACTGCTGGATGGATTGAGCAATCCGCTGGGCGCATTGTTCGGCAATCATCGCGTTATCGGCTTCCACCATCACGCGCACCACGGGTTCTGTGCCCGATGCGCGCAACACAATGCGCCCGCGCTCGCCCAGCTCTTGCTCGGCTTGCGCCAATGCCGCTTGCGATGCGCTTTGCCAGTCTTGCCCTTTTTCAATGCGCACGTTAATCATGTTTTGCGGATAGGGCTGCCAATCTACGGCAGTTTTTAAATCTTGCCCCAATTCGCGCAGCGCGGCGAGCACTTGCAAGGCGGAAATGGTGGCATCGCCCGTGTTGTGTTTGTCTAGGCA
>CAUQDE010000122.1:0-5498 GCA_963516425.1 uncultured Kingella sp. | reverse complement strand
AGGTGCACGGCATCAAAGACATCATGGCAAAATCGCGCGACATCGGCATGCAAACTTTTGACCAAGCCCTGTTTGACCTATACGAAGCCGACATGATTTCCTACGAAGACGCGCTGCGCAACGCCGATTCGGAAAACGACTTGCGCTTGCAAATCAAGCTGAACAGCAAGAAAAACGGCACGGCGGGCGAAGACGGCTCGTTGGACGGCTTGTCGCTGATGGATTACGAAAAGCCCGAAGAGGGTGAGGAGGCGAAATAAGAGGCAGTTTGAAAATGGAAAATAAAAGTAAAATCAAATTGTTATGCGTATAGATTTATTGGCGCAAATGGTGTTTTAATCTGAATAGGCAGCTTGAAAACGTTGTGCTATACGTTTTCAGGCTGCCTTTTTGTACGCCAGGGATTGGTGGTTGAGGGTTGGCTTGCGGGATTGTTGTGTGGAATGGCGTTTCAGGCTGCCTGAATGGCGAGGGTAGGATGAGCAATGAGTCGTTGCTCCTCCTGCGGATTATGCGTCAAATCAAATAAGGAAAGAGAAGAATAAGCGAAAGTAGATTGGGATAAGCAAAAGGCAGCCTGAAAACGGATAGATGGGTTTTCAGGCTGCCTTTTTATGCCTACGTTCCGCATTTTCAGGCTGCCCCAATCACTCCCGCAAACATTCCGCCAACGCCCGAAACACCGCCGAGTCCGCCCGCCGGCTCGGGTAGTACAAATAATACCCCTCATAACGCATTGCCCAGTCCGCCAGCAGTTCCGTCCATTCGCCGCGTGCCAGCTCCGCCGCTGCCATATCGCGTGGTAGCCAAGCCACGCCTAAGCCTGCCTGCACCGCTTGTTTCACCAGCGCATTTTGGTTGCAGACGAATTGCCCGTTTGGCTGGATTTTCAGCGGCTTGCCGTTTTGCGGGTCAGCAAATTCCCACGCCAGCGTGTTGGCGAGCGAGGGCAGGCGCAGGGCGATGCAGGGCAGTGCGGCGAGATCGGCGGGGGCTTGCGGTGCGGTGATGCCGGCGGCGAAATCGGCGCGCGCCACCAGTGCCATCTGCATATCGGGCGACACGCGCAGGGCGATCATGTCTTTTTCCACAAACTGCCCGAGGCGCACGCCCGCGTCGAAGCGTTCGGCGACGATGTCGGCGAAGCGGTTGCTGCTGTCCAATTCCAGCGAAATATCGGGGTAGCGGCGCATAAATTCGGCGAATTTGTCCCACAGCGCGACGGCGAGGGCGTGTTCGTTGCCGGTGATTTTCAGGCTGCCGCCGAGGGTATCGCGGAACTGGTTGAGGTTTTCGATTTTCGCGTCCAACTCGGCCAGCAGTGGCGCGATTTGCACGCGCAACGCCTCGCCCGCCGCCGTGGTGGACACGCTGCGGGTGGTGCGCTCCAACAGCTTGATTTTCAAACGTTCTTCAAGCTGGCGCACGGTGTAGCTGAGCGCGGACTGCGACACGCCCAGTTGCGCGGCGGCGGCGGTGAAACTGCCTGTGTCGGCAATGCGCAGGAACACGCGCAGGTCGTCGAGGTTTTCCGGCATGAGGTTCTCCATTCATCAATTATTTTATAAAGTCTTGCAAATTTTACCCGCTAACTCTTTTTAATCAAACCCTTTATACTGTGCACCATGCCATCAACGAGAGGAACGAAGCATGAAAACCATCTTAATCATCGGCGCAAACGGCTCACTGGCGCGGGAAGTGGTCGCCGCCGCCGAACGCCATCCCGACCTGCGCCTGACCCTGTTCGCCCGCCGCCCTAAAAACGCCGCCAAAAACCACCGCACTTTTGCGGGCGACGCGCTGAACGTGGCGGATTTGACGGCGGCAATGGCGGGGCAGGACGTAGTGTACGTCAACCTCGCGGGTGATTTGGGCGCAATGGGCGCGAACATCGTCGCCGCCATGCAAGCGGCAGGCGTGCGCCGCGTGGTCGCCGTGTCGTCCATCGGCATCTACGACGAGCCGCTGCGCGCCGTGCTACGCCCCTACCGCGCACTGGCGGACGTGATCGAACAGTCGGGCTTGGACTACACCATCCTGCGCCCTGACTGGTTCACCGACACCGACGAAGTGGACTACCAACTCACGCCGAAAGGGCAGCCTGAAAGGGGCGGCGCGGTGTCGAGGAAGAGTATTGCGGATTTTGTGTGCGGGATTTTTGATGAGCCTGATTTGTATATCGGCGAGAATTTGAATATTAGTAAGCCGTAGTAGTTTTCAGGCTGCCTTTCAAGCAGTGATGAAAGGCTACCTGAAAATCATAAAGGCAGCCTGAAAACGCATCACTCCTATATTATGAGGAAATCAAAATGAAAAAATCTCTTGTCTTACTCGCCGCCTTATCGGTTCAGATGGCACTCGCCGCCCCCAATGTGATTAACGCAGGCGGTATGAAATTTGTCGCAATCCCTGCCGGCGAATTTGTGATGGGGTCGTCTGAAAACGGTGCAGACCGCCGTGAAATGCCCGCCCACCGTGAGCGCATTACCAAGCCGTTTTATATCGGGCAATTTGAAGTTACCCAAGCCGATTGGCAGCGGGTGATGGGCGAAAACCCGTACAACTGCGACCGCTCCAACCCGTTTTACCGCCTGCCGGGCATGGCGGCGCGGATTACCAAGCCGAACCACCCCGCCACGGTGTCGTGGAATGACGCGCAGGAATTTATCGCCAAATTGAACCAAACCGACCGCCAATTCCGCTACCGTTTGCCGACTGAGGCGGAGTGGGAATATGTGGCGCGAGCGGGCACAACGAGCCGTTATTTTTTCGGTAACGAGATGAAAAACTTGGACAAATTCGCTTGGCACGGTGGCAATTTCACCACCGGCGGCACGCACCTAGTGGGGCAAAAACAGCCGAACCCGTGGGGCTTGTACGACATCTACGGCAACGCGTGGGAATAGGTGCAGGACGCTTACCGCCCCGATTACCAATCCGCCCCCACGGCGCAAAAAACCGTGCGCGGCGGCAGTTGGCACAGCACCGCCGACGGCTGGCACAGCGCATGGCGCAAACCTTATGATGCGGATTATCGGGGGATTAGTATCGGGTTTCGGTTGGTGGCGGAACGCAGATAGTTTCAGGCTGCCTTTCAGACGGCATCAAAGGCTACCTGAAAACCATCAAGGCAGCCTGAAAACGCCGTCTGAAACCCCATTCATCAAAATTTTTAATAAGCCCTAGCGATTTTACCCTGCTTATTTTAACTAATTCACAGCGTATCATTCGCTTCATCAATTCAACAACAGAAGGAAACCGAAAATGACTTTATCCCTGCAACAAATCAATGACCGCTTTGAACTCAAACACTTGGTCGATCACTTCTCCAACCTCGCCGACGTGAAAGACGTGGATGCGCAACTGCCGCTGTTCACCGAAAACGCCGAAGTAACCACTTACATTAAAGGCGAGCTGTTCGCCCAAGCGAAAGGGCGCGAGGAAATCGGCGGCGTGTTCAAGGCTTACTTGGCGCAGTTTCACACCGTGTATCACTTAAACGGTCAGCAAACCGTGGAATTTACGGGCGCGGACACCGCCGAGGGCATTACTTACTGCCAAGTCGCCCTCGTCGCCGACAAAAACGGCGCAGACGAAATGCTCACCCACTATGTGCGCTACCAAGACAGCTATGAGCGGGTCGGCGGCGTGTGGCAGATTGCCAAACGTGTGGCGAATTTTATGTATAGCGAAACGCGCAAGGTTGAGGGTTAAGGCAGCCTGAAAGTCTCAAGAGCGGGCGGAATGGGCGAAAAAACCGAAATACGGTTTGTACAAAAATTTTACGAACTAACAGAAGGAATAAAAAATGAAACAACAAGTTACCGTCGTACTCGGCTCGGGAGCAATTGCCGTCGCCATTGCCCGCCGTGTCAGCGTGGGCAAACACGTTTTGCTGGCGGATTTGCGTGAAGAAAACGCCGAAAAAGCGGCGCAGGCGTTGCGTGAAGCAGGTTTTGAGTGTTCAACCATCGCAATGGATGTGTCTAGCCGTGAATCTGTGCAGGCGGTTGCCGACCGTGCGGCAGCGTCGGGTGAGGTGCGTTATGTGATTAATTCTGCTGGCGTGTCGCCGTCGCAGGCTGCGCCGCAAACCGTGTGCAAAGTGGATTTGTACGGCACGGCGTTGGTGCTGGAAATTTTTGGTGGCGTGATTGCCGAGGGCGGCTCGGGCGTGATGATCGGCTCGCAATCCAGCCACCGCCTGCCGCTGCTTGCCGAAGCCGATTTGCGTGCGTTGGCAACCACGCCCACCGAGGAATTGCTGGACTTGCCGATTGTGAAAGAAATCGACGACACCCTGCGCGCCTACCAAATCGCCAAAAAAGCCAACGTCTTACGCGTACAAATGGAAGCCGTGCGCTGGGGAAAACGGGGCGCACGGGTGAACTGCATCAGCCCGGGCATCATCTACACCCCGCTGGCGTTGGACGAACTGAACGGCGAACGCAAAGAGTTCTACCGCGACATGCTGGCGAACCTGCCTGCCAAACGCGGCGGCACGTCCGACGAAGTAGCGGCATTGGCGGAAACCGTGCTCAACGGCGGCTATATCACAGGCAGCGATTTTCTGATCGACGGCGGGGCAACAGCGAAGTTTTGGTGGGGGGAGGAGGTGTGATTGAGGCAGCCTGAAAAGAGGTGCGGACAAGATTTCAGGCTGCCTTTGCACTCATTTTTGGGTGGTGTCCTAAAAAGTATGCTACCCGAAAAAATCAAGCGGCATCAAGGCAAAGAATTGTATGATTAAGGTGTGAACATATCCATACCACTCTATTGTCCTAGATGCCGCAGCGCAAGCATAAAGAAAAACGGCGTAAAAAGCTACTGCAAACAAAACTATCTGTGCAAAAACTGCGGCAGACAGTTTATTAGCGACCATAATTTGACTTATCAAGGCTGCCATTCCGAAGCGGATAATCAGATTAAACTGATGGCTGCTCGCCGTTGTGGTATTCGCGATATTTGTGCCATAACGGGTTACAGCAAAAGCAAAGTCCAACGCACTATTGCACGCAGTAATTATATTCACACCCCCAAAAAGCAGCACTATTCTGAGCTAGAAATTGATGAATTTCATACATTTATTGGCAACAAGAAAAACAAATTTTGGTTGCAATACGCTTACGAAAGAGAAAGTGGAGAGATAGTTTCTTTTTTGTATGGGGTAAGCGAAATTTACAAACTGCTTTGGCTCTCAAAGCGGAACTGAAACGTTTAAATATTACCTACGAGCGTATTGTTACTGATCATTGGGAAAGTTTTGCCAAAGCATTTGCTGATTGTGAGCATATAAAAGGCAAAGCATTTACAGTAGGTATTGAAGGAAATAATTGTCGGTTAAGACATCGTTGCGCTCGTGCCATACGGCGGTCGTGTTGTTTTTCAAAGAGCGAGTTTTACCATTTCAAGGTTTTTGATTTGGTGTTTTATTATGTAAATAATGGTTGCGTGTGATGATTAAAAAATAGGCAGCATACTTTTTAGGACACCACCCA
>CAUQDE010000121.1:0-5537 GCA_963516425.1 uncultured Kingella sp. | reverse complement strand
GAAGTGGCGCGGCAGGAAGAGCCGTATCGCCGCGCGGTGGCTTATGTGATGGCGCGCATGGTGGGCAAGGCGCATGAATTGGGCGCGCCGTTGGGCTGCCGTTTTGGTGTGGGCGAGCCGTATGAGAACGTGGCGGAATTTTTGCGCGATTTGCGCACCTTGCAGGACTCTTTGCGCGATAACCGCAGCGAAGCGCTGGCAAACGGGCGCATTGCCGACATCATCCGCACCGTTTCGGTGTGCGGTTTTCATTTGATGCCGTTGGACTTGCGTCAGCACGCGGAAAAACACGCCAACGTGGTTGCCGAGCTGTTTCAGGCTGCCGATTTGGAAGATTATTTCAGGCTGCCTGAAAACGAAAAACAAGCAGTTTTGCTGCGCGAATTGCAGCACCAACGCCCGCTGTACACGCCGTTTATCGCATACAGCGAAGAAACACAGCGCGAGTTGGCGATTTTCCACGAAGCGCGAAAAATCAAAGAAGCCTTTGGCGAAGATGCCATCACGCAAAGCATTATTTCTAACTGCGAACAGCCCAGCGATTTGCTCGCGCTGGCGTTGATTTTGAAAGAAACGGGCTTGCTTTCGCTCAACAAAGGGCAGCCTGAAAGCCGCATCAACATCGTGCCTTTGTTTGAAACAATTGAAGCGCTGGCAAACGCGGTGCCCGTGATGCAAACCTTGTTTAGCAACGATTGGTATCGCGCCTTGGTTGCCAGCCGCGACAACATTCAAGAAATCATGCTCGGCTATTCCGATAGCAACAAAGACGGCGGCTACATCAGCAGCACTTGGGGCTTATACCAAGCCGAAATTGGCTTGGTGCGCCTGTTTCAGCAGCACAACATCCGCATCCGCCTGTTCCACGGGCGCGGCGGCAGCGTGGGGCGCGGCGGTGGCCCGTCTTACCAAGCCATTTTGGCGCAACCTGCGGGCAGCGTGGGCGGGCAAATCCGCATCACCGAGCAGGGCGAAGTGCTCACCGCCAAATACGGCGATGCCAGCAACGCCAGCCGCAATCTGGAAGCATTGGTCGCCGCCACGCTGGAAGCCACGCTGCTGCCCGCCGCACCCGATCCCGATGTTAAGCTGATGAACGCGCTGTCGGAAAGCTCGTTTGCCCACTATCGCGCGCTGATTACGCGCCCCGGCTTTATTGATTATTTCTTGCAAACCAGCCCGATTGAGCAAATCGCCAGTCTGAATTTGGGCAGCCGCCCCGCCAGCCGCAAAACTTTGGCGCGGATACAAGATTTGCGCGCGATTCCGTGGGTATTTTCTTGGACACAAAATCGCCTGATGCTGCCTGCGTGGTATGGCTTTGGCAGCGCGGTGCAAGAGTTGTGCGAACAAGATTCAGGCAGCCTGAAAATGCTGCAACAGCACGCGCAGGAAAACCGCTTTTTCCGCGCCATGCTCTCCAATATGGAGCAGGTGATGGCGAAAACCGATCTCACGCTCGCTGAACACTACGCCGCTCTTAGCCAAGACGCGGAGCACGGCGCAGACATTTTCGCCACCATCAAAGCCGAATACCAACGCAGCCTGAAAGCGCTGCTGGACATCCTGCAAACCGAAACCCTGCTTGCCGACAACCGCCCGCTCGCCCGCAGCCTTGCGCTGCGCATTCCCTATTTGAACGCGCTGGGCGGCTTGCAAGTTGCCCTGCTGCGCAAACTGCGGCAAGAGCCGAACAACGAGCGCGTGTTGCAAATGGTGCATCAAACGATTAATGGCGTGGCGCAGGGGTTGCGCAATACAGGGTAGGCAGCCTGAAAACAGGCAACGCGAATCTTTTTCAGGCTGCCTTGGGTAATCGGGTTTATTGTTTGAACAACAAACCTTGCGCTGATGCTTAACCACATTCAGGCAGCCTGAAATTTGTGTCGCGTGCAAAATGCTCAGCGTTGTAATGGAGCGTCGGCGGCTCGCCGACAAATCCGCAGCCCAATCAGCAATGTTGATTTGCGCGTGCCATTTCATCTGAACGGCTTTGTTGTCGTAACAGTTTTGTCTTGGCGACGAGCCGTTGCCGCTCCATTACGCGATGGATTTTGCAAAAATTTCAGGCTGCTTTTTGCGCGTGATAAAAGCAGCCTGAAAAGCAGTTTGGCATGATTGCAAGGGCAGCCTGAAAATCAGCAATGCGAACCCGTTTGCTTATGTTGAACGGTTTTTCAGGCTGCCCTTGGCAATCTTTTATTTACATAACCAACCTTGCCGCCATCGCAACCGCATTCAAGCAGCCTGAAACGTCGCCCAAAGCAATGAAACAAGCGCCATAAACCGCTCTGATTACGCCGAACTGCGTTTCAGGCTGCCCATCAAACGCCGTTTCCGCCGCCACAAAAAATCATGCAAACGCAGCCTGAAACGCCATTTTTGCCATCTCAAACCATCGCCCGCGCCATCCGCGCCACCAGTCAAACAATCCCCAAAAAGGCAGCCTGAAAATGCCCCCCGAAACCCTGCGCCAACATCTCGCCCAATTCCTATCCCCTGCCGAATTCCCCGCCGATGCCAGCCCCTTTTTGCTGGACCAACGCAAACGCTACACCAGCGCAAACTGCCTAGTCGTGCAACCGATGAGCGTGGAGAGCGTGCAAAAAATCGTGCGCTTTTGCGCGGCAAACCGCATCGCCATCACGCCACAAGGCGGCAACACGGGTACAGTCGGCGGCAGCGTGGCGCAAAGCGGCGTGCTGCTCAATTTAAGCAAACTCAACCGCATCCGCAGCGTGAACCTTGCCGACAACACCATCACCGTCGATTCAGGCTGCATCCTGCACAACGTGCAAACCGCCGCTGCCGCGCACCATCGCTTTTTCCCGCTGTCGCTTGCCAGCGAAGGCAGCTGCCAAATCGGCGGCAACATCGCCACCAACGCAGGCGGCTTGAACGTGCTGCGCTATGGCACGATGCGCGATTTGGTGCTGGGGCTGGAAGTGGTGCTGCCCAACGGCGAGCTGCTCAACCACCTGCCTCCGCTGCACAAAAACACCACGGGCTACGAAACGCGCCATCTGTTTATCGGCAGCGAGGGCACGCTTGGCGTAATCACGGGCGCAACGCTCAAACTGTTCGCCCCACCGCAAGCCGTGGCAACCGCGTGGGTGGGCGTAAACGATATTCAGGCTGCCGTTGCCCTGTTGTCTCAAGTGAAAAACCATTTTGCCGAACGGCTGTGCAGCTTTGAATTGATTAGCGATTTTGCGCTGGGCTTGTCCGCCCAATTTAGCCGCATTACCGCGCCGCTTGCCGCGCCGTGGCACATCCTTGTGGAGCTTACCGACAGCCTGCCGCGCGACGATTTGGGCGATTTGCTGGCGGAATATTTATTCAACTTGGGCTACGAAAACGCCGTGTTGGCGCAATCGCAGCAAGAACGCGCCGATTTGTGGACATTGCGCGAACACATTTCCGCCGCGCAGCGCAGCTTGGGTGCAAACATCAAACACGACATCGCCATGCCGATTGAGCGCGTGCCCGCGTTTACCGCCGCGTGCGATGCCGAACTGCTGGCGGCGTATCCCGAGATGCAGATTGTGCTGTTCGGGCATTTGGGCGACGGCAGTTTGCACTACAACACCTTTTTGCCCGTGCGCAGCAACGAGGTGTATCAGTTTGAAGACACCGTCAACGCGGTGGTGTATCGCAACGTGTTGGCGCAGGGCGGCACGATTGCGGCGGAACACGGCATCGGCAGCCTGAAGAAGCATTGGCTGCCCCATGTGCGCAGCGCGGACGAACTGGCGCTGATGCGCGCGATTAAAGCGCAGCTAGACCCGCTGGGGCTGATGAACGCGGGCAAAGTGCTGGCATGATTTTCAGGCTGCCTCGGGCGTTCGCCCGTTTCCGACAAAGGCAGCCTGAAAACCGCGCGCCCAATGTGTAAAGACCGCGCCCGCCGGCAAGACAACATCCGACTACATCGCGCCCCCGTTATCAAGCCGTCCGCCCCCGCAAGGCAGCCTGAAAAATTGTAAAGACGCTTGTCTCGTTTGAAAAAAATCGCAAAAACCCTAAACAAACATCTATGAATGTAAAAACAGAACTGTTAAGATACCGTTGCATTTTCCCAACAATAAGCAAAGGATAGAAATCATGAGCAGCAAAGTATTATTAGTCGATGACGACGACCTCCTCACCGAACTGCTGACCGAATACCTCACCGCAGAAGGCTTGGATGTAACCCGCATGCCCGACGGCGAAAGCGGCGTGCAGGAAATCTTGGGCGGCAACCATTACGACGTGGTGGTGCTGGATTCGATGATGCCGAAAATGAACGGCTTGGACGTGCTCAAAACCGTGCGCGCGCAAAGCAAAATCCCCGTGATTATGCTCACCGCCAAAGGCGACGATATTGACCGCATCATCGGCTTGGAAATGGGCGCAGACGATTATGTGCCCAAGCCTTGTCAGCCGCGCGAATTGCTCGCCCGCATCAACGCCATTTTGCGCCGTTCGCAGCAAAACCCCGATGCCAACGCCGTCTCCGCCAGCATTGTTGCCAGCGGCGTAACCCTGTTCCCCTCCAAACGGCAGGCGATGGTGGGCGACAGCATGCTGGAACTGACCAGCACCGAGTTCAACCTACTGGAAGTGCTGATGCGCCACGCGGGGCAAGTGGTGAGCAAGGAAAACCTGTCGCAAGAGGCGTTAGACCGCAAGCTGGCGAAGTTTGACCGCAGCATTGATGTGCATATTTCCAGTATTCGCCACAAATTGGGCGACGCATCGCTGATTCAAACCGTGCGCGGCTTGGGTTATTTGTTTGTGAAAAACTGATGTGCCACGCATAATGAGGCAGCCTGAAAATGTGTTTTCCGTTTTCAGGCTGCCTTATCTTGTTTACATGATTACCTGTTATCAAAAGCCCATGCACCCCTTTCTCGCCCAACTCACCCCCTATCTCACCGAACAACGCCAACGCAACCGCTCGCCGCATACGCTGATTGCCTATGAGCGCGAGTTGCGCGAACTGGCGAACCTGTTGCCCGACACGCCCGCGCCCACGCGCCGCGATTTTCAGGCTGCCTTTCGCCAGCTTTCGCAGCGCGGCTTGCATCCCGCTAGCCTTGCCCGCGCGTTATCCGCATGGCGGCAATATTGCGATTATTTGGTGCGCCAAGGCAGCCTGAAAACCAATCCCGTGCGCGACATCAAGCCGCCAAAAAAACCGCAACGGCTGCCCCGCGCCATTGAGCGCGACACCCTCAACGCCTTGCTGGACCAGCCCGCCGAGCCGGACGACACGCTTGCCCTGCGCGACCAAGCCATCGCCGAGCTGCTTTACGGCAGCGGCTTGCGGCTGGCTGAACTGGCTGGTTTGAATTTAGACGATGTGTATTTGGACGCGGGCTGGCTGAATGTGCACGGCAAGGGCAACAAGCAACGGCAAGTGCCGCTTACGCAAAGCAGTGTGGCACTGCTGCAACAATGGCTGGCGCAACGCCCCGCCAAACCGCAAGAAACTGCGCTATTTACCACGCAACACGGCACGCGCTTGGGCAGCCGCCAAATCGCCAAACGGCTGG
>CAUQDE010000120.1:0-5566 GCA_963516425.1 uncultured Kingella sp. | reverse complement strand
AGCGCATCCGCACCTACAACTACCCGCAAGGCCGCGTTACCGACCACCGCATCAACCTCACCCTGCACAAGCTGGATTTTGTGATGGACGGCGATATGGAAGAAATCACCTCCGCGCTGATTGCCGAGCATCAGGCGGAACTGCTGGCGGCGATGGGGGATTGATCGACACGGCAAAAGGCAGCCTGAAAACGGAATTGGGTGTTTTCAGGCTGTCTTTTCCTTTTTCAGGCTGCCTTTTCGCTATTTCAACAAATCGCGCCGATTAAAATACCGCGCCGTATAAGTCCCATCCAAATGCTTTTTGCCGCCGTAAATGGGAAAGGTGGCAACTTCGCCGTAATGCTCAATGGCGGGCAGCGCATCCAACGCCGCCATATCCGCCGCGCCAATCTCAAAATCCACGGCTGCGTTTTCGCGCATCTTGGCGGGATGGGCGGTTTTGGGCAGGGCGATTAAGCCGTGCTGCAAGCAATAGCGGATGCACAGCTGGGCAACGGATACGCCATAATGCGCGGCCATATCGGCAAGCGCGGGGTTGTGCAGCATCACACCGTGTCCCAGCGGCGAATAGGCTTCCACGGCAATGCGGTGGGCGCGGCAAAAATCAATCAACGCAAACGGCATATTGCTGATGTGCGCCAAAACCTGATTCACCATAGGCTGCACTTCGGCATGGTCTAGCAGGTTTTGCAAATCGGCTTCTTCAAAATTAGACACGCCGATGGCGCGGATTTTGCCCACGTGATACAGCTCTTCCATTGTCTGCCATGCCGCTAAGTTGCCCGCAAAGTAATGGTTGCTTTCGCGAAAATCCGTCCACGGCTGCGGCGCGTGAATCAGCATCAAATCTATGTAATCCACATCCAAATCCACAAACGATTGCGCCAGCGCGGCTTGGGCATCGGCATAATTTTTATGCTGTGCGAGCAATTTGCTGGTGAGAAAAATCTCTTCCCGCGCGATGCCGCTGGCGCGAATGCCTGCGCCCACGCCTTGCTCGTTGCCATAATCTTGGGCGGTGTCTAGATGGCGGTAGCCTGCGGCTAAGGCAGCCTGAACGGCAGGGCCGGCATCGGCGTTGCCAATCATCCATGTGCCAAAGCCCAGTCGCGGAATGGCGGTGCCGTTGGCAAGGGTCAGCGTTTGAGTGAATGCGCTCATGGTTTGCTCCTTCGGTAAGAATGAAAAACAAAAAACCTGTATTCACACTATTATGAATACAGGTTCTGAGAATCCGCAACCCTGCGCGCTTATTTCCCTTCTTCGCTGTCCAAGAAGCTTTTCAGCTTATCGGAGCGCGTAGGGTGGCGCAATTTGCGCAATGCTTTGGCTTCGATTTGGCGGATGCGCTCGCGCGTAACGTCAAACTGTTTGCCCACTTCTTCCAGCGTGTGGTCGGTGTTCATATCAATGCCAAAGCGCATCCGCAACACTTTTGCTTCGCGCGGGGTCAGGCTTTCCAATACGCCGGCGGTTACTTCGCGCAGGCTCGAATACATCGCCGCTTCGGCAGGCGCAACATTGTTCACGTCTTCGATAAAGTCGCCCAAGTGGCTGTCGTCATCGTCGCCAATCGGTGATTCCATGGAAATCGGCTCTTTGGCGATTTTCATGATTTTGCGGATTTTGTCTTCGGGCATTTCCATCAATTCCGCCAGTTTTGCAGAATCGGGGTCCTCGCCTGTTTCTTGCAGATATTGACGCGAAATGCGGTTCATTTTGTTAATGGTTTCAATCATGTGCACGGGGATGCGGATGGTGCGCGCTTGGTCGGCAATGGAGCGCGTAATCGCTTGGCGAATCCACCATGTTGCATAGGTTGAAAACTTATAACCACGGCGATATTCAAATTTATCCACCGCTTTCATCAAGCCAATATTGCCTTCTTGAATCAAATCCAGAAATTGCAAGCCGCGATTGGTGTATTTTTTGGCGATGGAAATCACCAAGCGCAGGTTTGCCTGAATCATTTTTTGCTTGGCGGCAGCGGTTTCTTTTTCGCTTTTCACCATGTTTTTGCTGATGTCTTTCAGCTCGGCGATGGATACGCGCGCGTGTTGTTCCAGCTCGGCCATTTCGGTTTGTTTTTCCAAAATGGCGTGGCGGAAGCGGTCTAGCGTTTCGCTCCATGCGCGTTTTTTGGCGATTTCTTCTTCAATCCAGTCCAAATTGGTGGCGTTGGGCAGGAAATTGGCGATGAAATAATCTCTGTCCATGTTAACGCGGTCTAGGCAGATGTCGCGGATTTCGCGTTCCAGCTTGCGGATTTTTTCTACGCGCGAGCGCAGGCTGTCGCTCAATTTTTCAATTTGGCGGGTGGAAAAGCGCACTTCCAGCAATTTGTTGGCGATGTTGCCGCGATGTTCTAGATATTTCGCGCTGCTGCTGCCGCTTTTGTCTAACGCGCGAATCATCAGGTTGTAGCTTTTTTCAATTTGTTTGAAGTGGTCTAAAACTTGGGCTTTGAGTTCTTCCAAGTTTTGGCTTTCCATCGCTGCGCTGTCGCTTTCGCCGTCGTCTTCATCATCGCTGCTTTCTTCGCTGTCATCGGATGAATCGTCGCTGGCGGCTTGATGGCTGTTCAGGCTGCTTTCCAGATGCCCCAAGCCCAATTCGTTGAGCAAGACTTCGTTGGGGTCAATAATGGCTTCCACCACTTCATCTACTTTGATTTCGTCTTTTTTGATTTGGTTGATTAAATCTAAAATTTCGCCAATAGACCCTGGGCAGGCTGAAATGGCTTGAATCATGTTTTTCAAGGCGTTTTCAATTTCTTTGGCGATTTTGATTTCGTCTTCGCGGGTAAGCAAATCCACTTGCCCCATTTCGCGCATATACATGCGCACGGGGTCGGTGGTGCGCCCAAATTCGGAATCAGCTTGCGAAAGCGCGGCTTCGGCTTCGGCAACGGCATCTTCGTCGGTGATGGCGGTGCTGTTGTCGTTCATCAGCAGGCTGTCGGCATCGGGGGCTTCTTCGGTTACTTGGATGCCCAAGCCTTGAATCATGTTGACGATGTTGTCAATCTGCTCGGCATCGGACATGTCGTCGGGCAGGGCGTCGTTGATTTCGGCGTAGGTGATGTAGCCGCGCTCTTTGCCTTGGATGATGAGGCGGCGCAGGCGTTCGCGCTGCTCTTCGGGGGTGAGCGGGCGGTTGTCGTTGCTGAGGGTTTCTTCGTTTTCTTGCTCGGGGAGGTGTTTTTCAGACATAGGGGGCACTCGATAGGGATGATTTATCCGCGTATTGGATAGGGGATGCTCTGCTTCTTTGGCGCAGCAATGGGGGCGGATAGCGGGTTTTGCCTGCGATAGCGTATTTGGCTTTCAGGCGAAAAGTTTTCGGGGATATGGTGGTTGGGATTGGGAATTGCAAGGGCAGCCTGAAAAGGTTTTTGGCGTTTCAGGCTGCGGTTGTTAGGTATGAAGCGGTGTTTGCGCGCACTATCATTTTTCTTGCGCGCGAGACTAAGGGGCGGATGGCGGCGGATGTGGTTTTCAGGCTACCTTGGGTGCGGCTGCGCGGGTTTATGCTTAATCCAACAGTATTTAGGCAGCCTGAAAATCCCTTGCTTGAGGAAACGCAGAAACCTTTTGACGGGGCAAGCCGTCAAAAGGTTTGGGTTTAAAAACGCGTATCGGCAATTATCATGGATTGCTATCTCGTTGATAGGGCTGCTGCGTTGGTTTTCTGCGCGGGTTGAAAACAAACCTGCCTGCGGTCGCGCCGATTTTTAATGGGAAACGGGCTTATTTGCCTGTGGCGAAGTATTTGGCTTCGATTTCGGCGTATTTGCCGCTGGCGCGCACTTTGGCGAGCGAGTCGTTCAGCAGGGCGAGGGTTTGGGCATCGTCTTTACGAACCGCCATGCCGTAGTGTTCGGCGGGGAAGTCGGGCAGGGCGACCATTTTGAAGCCTTTGCTGCTGTTGTTTTTGATGTAGTGGGCGACAACGGCGTTGTCCAAAATGCCTGCGTCCACGCCGCCGTTTTCCACTTCTTTGGTGAGCAGGCCTACGTTGTCAAAGCGGACTACTTGCTCGCTGGTCGGCCCGAAGATTTTTTGCGCGGCGTAATCGCCTGTGTAGCCCGTTACCACGCCGATTTTGTGCAGTTTTTTCAAATCTTCCACCTTGGCCACATTTTTGCTGGGCGGCACCAAAACCACTTGGGTGATTTGGTAATAAGGCTCGCTAAACGCCATGGTGGCTTTGCGTTCGTCGGTGATGGTGATGCCTGACACCAACACATCGGCGTCGCCGTTGTTTAATGCGGGAAACAGGCTTTCCCACGGCTGGTCTTTGTATTCCACTTTGAAATTGCCCGCTTCGCCCATGGCGTTAATCAGGTCAATATCAAAGCCTGTTACTTTTTTGTTTTCGTCCAGCGATTCAAACGGGGCGAATGTGGCATTGCCCGCCACGCGCAGCACTCTGCCGTTGCCATCGGCTGTGCCTGATGCGCCTGATGCGGTGGCGGGTGCGGGATGGGATGCGCTGTGGTTAGCGGGGGCGTTGCTTTGTCCGCCGCAAGCGGCAAGCGATAGGGTTAGGCATGAGAAAGCGGCAGACAGCCATGTTTTTGTGGTCATTGGTTAAGCATTCCTGTAAGCGTTGATGGCGGGAAAACAATTGGCGGATTCTACCTGATGTTTGGGAAGTAATGTAAGCGTTTTTTAAGTTTTGTTAGCATCTTGCCGCGTGGCTTAACTTTTGCTGCGGTGTGCTGTTTTGCAAAGGTTTTGCGCGGCCATAAGGCAGCCTGAAAACAAGGCAGCCTGAAAAGTTGCGGCGCGGCTAAAAGAAAAACCGCTTTTCGTGGCATGAAAAGCGGTTTGGCTGCCGTTAAAACGCTTATTTTTTGGCAGGTTGTTGCGCTTGTTGCATTTGCTGCATTTGTTTGGCTTGTGCTTCTTGGGCGCGTTTTACCAATTTTTCGCCTTCGCCTTTTTGCACTTTGTTCACTTTGATGTCAAACACCAAAACAGAGTTGGCGGGGATGCTGCCTTGGGCGCGTTCGCCGTAAGCCAGTTTGGCGGGAACGTAAAGCGTGTATTCGCCGCCTTCTTTCATCAGCTGCAAGCCTTCCACCCAGCCTTGGATAAACGCGCCGTCCACAACGGGCGCGTCCATGGGTTGGTTGTTGTGGTTTTTGGTGCTGTCAAACACGGTGCCGTCGGTGAGGCGGCCTTCGTATTCCACGGTTACCAAATCGCCTTTGGCAACTTGCGCGCCGGTGCCTTCTTTGGTTACTTTGTATTGCAGGCCGGATTCGGTGGTTTTCACGCCTTCTTTGGCTTTGTTGTCTGCCAGGTATTTTTCGCCGGCGGCTGCGGTTTCGCTGGCTTGTTTTTTAGCGAATTCGTCCATTTTCTTTTGCACGCCTGCGATGGCGGTTTGGATTTGCTGCTCGTTTAATTGCGACGGCGTGCCTGCCATTTGGTCGTTGATGCCTTTGATAAGGGCTTCGGTATCCACGTCAACGCCGCTTTTTTTCAGCGTGTCGAGCTGGGCGCTCATGGCAAATTGGTAGCCCAGCAAGTAGCCCAGCTGTTTGCTTTCGGTTT
>CAUQDE010000119.1:0-5656 GCA_963516425.1 uncultured Kingella sp. | reverse complement strand
TCGGCAATCGCGTAATGCACTTTGGTGGCATCCATGCGTTCGCGGTCTTCGCGCGTTTGGTAAATCACGCCTTTGCTGTCGCACAGGGTAACGTTTTCGCGTTTCAGCCCCAGCGACACCAGCAAATTGGTGCAGGCAATCGCCGCCGCGCCCGCGCCCGAAACCACAAGGCTCACGTTTTCCAGTTTTTTGCCCACCACGCGCAAGCCGTTGATGGCGGCGGCGGCGGTGATAATCGCCGTACCGTGTTGGTCGTCGTGGAACACGGGGATGTGGCAACGCTCTTTCAATTTTTGCTCAATATAAAAGCATTCGGGCGCTTTGATGTCTTCCAAATTGATGCCGCCGAAGGTGGGTTCCAGCGCGGCAATAATGTCCACCAGCTTGTCGGGGTCTTGCTCGTTGATTTCAATGTCAAACACATCAATGCCCGCGAATTTTTTGAACAGAACGCCCTTGCCTTCCATCACGGGTTTGCTCGCTTGCGCGCCGATGTTGCCCAAGCCCAGCACAGCCGTGCCGTTGGAAATTACCGCCACCAAATTGCCTTTGGCGGTGTATTTGTAGGCATCGGCAGGGTTGGCGTGGATTTCCATGCACGGCGCGGCAACGCCGGGGGAATACGCCAACGCCAAATCCTGCTGCGTTGCCAATGATTTGGTTGGCGTTACGCTCACTTTGCCGGGAACGGGAAATCGGTGAAACGCCAATGCGGCTTGTTTCAATTTTTCATCTATTTTCATGATGTGTGCCTTTGCAGACGGTTAGAAAAATCTGTTTGGTTTACATTTGCCTAACAGAACATGGGGAAAAATTTACGGTATCATAACAGTTTTTCAGGCAGCCTGAAAACCGCAACGGCATCCCGCCTCAACGCGCCTTTTCAGGCTGCCTCAACGCGCCAAACAAGGAAACGCCGCATGAACCCCACCATCCGACTCAAAATCCTCAACCCCAAAATCGCCGAACACCTGCCGCAATACGCCACGCAAGGCAGCGCGGGGCTAGACCTGCGCGCCTGCATTGACGCGCCGCAAACCCTCCGCGCAGGCGAAACCGCGCTTATCCCCACAGGCATCGCCATCCACATCGCCAACCCCAACCTTGCCGCCACCATCCTGCCGCGCTCGGGGCTGGGGCACAAACACGGCATCGTGCTGGGCAACTTGGTCGGCTTAATCGATTCCGACTACCAAGGCGAGCTGATGGTGTCGCTGTGGAACAGAAGCCAAGCCGATTTCACCATCGCGCCGCTGGACCGCATCGCGCAGATGGTGATTGTGCCTGTGGTGCAAGCGCAGTTTGAAATTGTGGACGACTTCGCCGGCAGCGAGCGCGGCGCAGGCGGATTCGGCAGCACAGGACGCGGCTGATGAACGCCCTGTTTCGGCAGCCTGAAAACCTATCGCCGCAAGCGGGCAAACGCGATATCCGCCGCACGCTGCGCCTTGCCCGCAAAGAGCAGCCTGAAAACGCCCGCCGCGCCGCCGAGCGCCGCATCAACAGCGAGCTCAAACGCTTTATCAAGCGCGGTAAACGCATCGCCGTTTATTGGGCAATCGGCAGCGAGCTGCGGCTGGACAGCTTCGCCCGCGCCGCCCAACAACGCGGCGCACAAGTCTATCTGCCCTACATCGCACCGCGCAGCCTGAAACTCTGGTTCACACCCCATCCTGTTATGCGATTAGGCAGCCTGAAAACGAAGAAAACCGTCCGCCCCGAACGCCCCCGCCGCCGCAGCGCAATCCAAGTGCCCCAGTTTCGCGGCGACAAAATCCGCGCCAAATCGTTGCACATCATGGTGCTGCCCATCGTCGGCATCGATGCGCGCGGCTACCGCCTCGGGCAAGGCGGCGGCTACTACGACTGCACGCTGGCCGCCTGCCCGCGCAGCCTGCGCCCGCAAACCGTCGCCGCAGGATTCGCCTGCCAAAGCCTGCCCCAACTGCCCGCGCAAAGCCACGACATCCGCGTGCGCCATTTTGCCAGCGAGCGCGGCGTGTGGCGGTTTAAGGCAGCCTGAAAACCGAGCAAAGGCGTTTTCAGGCTGCCTATCTTGCCCTGCAACCATCCGCCAAACGCCGCCGCACAACAAATAAAACTAATTTGCATTACCGCCTTGTACTTCTGCTATAATCCGCGTGCTTTTTAACCAACCTTAACAAATCCAATCATGAAATTAAACAAAATCACACTCGCCCTGCTCGGCTTGGGTTTCGCCCAATTCGCCATCGCCGACAACGGGGACAACAGCGCCATTCTGCCTGAATCCGCCGCTCAGTCCGATGCCGGCGCGGCGCAAAGGCAAACCCTGCAAATCGTAACCGTTAAAGCCGACCGCAAAACGGTGCACGCCGCGCGCTCGTATTCCATCGCCAGCGACGGCGATATGCGCGACCGCGTGAACCTGAGCCTGCTCGGCCGCGCCAACGCCTTCACCGCGCCGATTAGCGTGGTCAATTACGACGAAAAAATGCTCAACAACAAACAAGCCCGCACGCTCACCGACGCGATTGCCAGCACCGACGCTTCGGTAATGGCGTTTGGCGGCGAAAGCAACACGCTAACAGGCTTGTATTTCCGCGGCTTCCAATTAGACGCGCGCCAATTCAGCGTAAACGGCTTGGCGGGGATGTATGGCACGCAAGGCACGGCGAATGTGCACGTTGGCTCGGCACAGCTGATTAAAGGCGCATCTACCGCCGTAACCGGTATGGACCCCGAAGGCGCAGTATCAGGCGCATTGAACATTGAAACCAAAAAAGCCAGCGACGAAGGCAATCGCAAAGTCGGCTTGGCATGGTTTAGCGACAGCCGCGTGCAAACCACCGCCGACATCGGGCAACGCTTTGGCGAAAACAAACAATTCGGCATCCGCGCCAACGCCAAACTGCGCCACGGCGACACCCCGCGCGATGGCTATAAAGAAGACGACAAAGAATTTGCCCTCAACGCCGACTATCGCGGCGAAAAATTACGCATCGCGTTTGATTCCGTGTATGCCAAACGTAAAACCAACGGCGGCCGCGCCCGCATGCAGGACATCCAAAACGCCGCAGGCAAACTCTATGCCGCGCCCGATGGCAAAACCAACCTGCTGCCCTCGTGGAACTGGCAAAACACCGTGGGCCAAACCCACATGCTGACGTTTGATTACGACACCGACCACAGCTTCCAAATCACAGGCGGCATCGGCTACAACAAAGCGCGTTACTACGGCACGCTGATTTCCCCCACCGTTTGCCGCACCGCCACCGCCACGTGCAACACCGCCAACCAATACACCACAGGCACCGCTCGCCTAACCGACCAATATTTCCGCACATTGAGCATGAATTTATCGGCGCGTGGCGAGTTTTACACCGGCCCCGTTTCACACAATTGGAGCACCGCGTTTGACCGCATTATCCGCCAACGCGCCACCTATCGCGGCACCGCAGCGGGCAGAAGCACCGCCACCATTTACCCCGAGCGTGGCAATATCGCAGGGCAATTAGAAGCGTTTAAACCCGATTACCCCAATACTTGGGAAAATTCTGCCAACTTAGACGCGCGAATTAAAGTAAACAGCTTGGCGTTATCCGACACGCTGGGCTTCTTGGATAACAAATTGCGCTTGACCGTGGGCGGGCGTTTCCAACACGTTGAATACACAGATAAAAAAGCCAACAAAACAGGCAAATCGCACCGCATCAGCCCCATGCTGATGGCGGCATGGCTGCCCTCGCCCGATTTGGTGGTGTATGGCAACTACATGCAAGACCTTGAACCTGCCGACATCAAAACCGATGATGATGGCAACACCACCATGGCAAAACCGCGCGTAAGCCGTCAATTTGAATTGGGCGTGCGCAAAAACTGGGGCGATGTGGTAACCACTTTGAGCCTGTTCCAAATCAAACGCCCCGGCTACTGGCGCGGCCAAACCAACGCCAACGGCCGCTTAACTTATGGCAACAAATCCGATTTTGCCAAATACAAAGCCAAAGGCGGCGCGGCGGGCGACGAGCAAGGCACAGAGCGCAACCGCGGTATTGAATTTAACGTGTACGGCAATTTGCTGAACAAAACCTTGCGCCCCAGCTTTGGTTTGATGTATTTGCGTGCCGATTTGAAAAACTATCCCAACTCGCGCGACATGCTGATTAACGGTGTGCAGGTTGCCAGCCCGCGCGTGATTGCCAAAGCGGGCATCGAATGGGATACGCCGTTTGTGCAAGGTTTAACGCTGAATGCCAACGTGCAGTATTACGGCAAATCGTATCAAGATACGCAGAAAAAATACGCTTTCCCAAGCTACACGCTGGTGGATGTGGGTGCGCGTTATGCCAAAAAATTTGGCGAGCGCAACACGCTTACCGTGAGCGGCGCGGTGGAAAACGTGTTCAACAAAAACTACTGGCAAGTGCAGCGCGGGCAATACGACCGCAGCTTCGCCGTGGTCGGCATGCCGCGCACGTTCTGGTTGAAAGCGGATTATTCGTTCTGATGAACGCCGCCTTGCGCGCATAAATAGGCAGCCTGAAAACCGTTTCAGGCTGCCTTTCGGTATCTTTATTTACAGCTTACAGCAGCCTGAAACGCTTTTTCAGGCTGCATCACTCCCCCATCCCATCATGCCCACCCAACTCCCCAAATGGCAGCAAGAACTGTTTGCCACCCCCATCTGGCTGCTGCAAACCTTTATCAGCGTTGCCGTTATCCTGATGATTGTTGTCTGGCTGCTGCAATACACGCGCTTCGGGCGCGAATTTTGGCACGTCCTGCGCCCCTGTTTAGACAAAAAAACTGCACAACGCGCCCTGCTGATGATTTCCGCCATGATTTTGCTGCTGCTCACCGAAGTGCGGCTCAACGTGTTCAGCACCTTTATGACCAGCGGGCTTTACACCTCCATGCAAGAAATGAACGCCGGCGCGTTTTGGCTGTTTGCCGCCATGAATGCGGCGGTGGTGCTGCTGCGGGCGTTTAACGGCGCGGTAAACGATTTTTTTGACCAAGCCATCGCCATCAAATGGAGCGAGCGGCTCAACGCCGTGCTGATTCAACGCTGGCTCAGCGATAAAAACTACTACCGCCTGCAAACCAAACGCCACACCCCCGACAACATCGACCAGCGTATCCAGCAAGACGCGCAAGATTTCATCGTTTCCACCATTGAATTTGTGCGCGGCATGCTCAATTCCGTGCTTACCTCGCTAGAATTTGCCATTGTGCTGTGGGGCTTGGCGGGCGTACTGACCGTGTTTGGCATCAATATTCCGCATGGCATTGTTTATTTTGTGTTTATTTTCGTTATCCTTGCCACCTTCGTTGCCATGTGGATAGGCAAACCGCTGATTCATCACAATTATGAAAACGAAAAGCTCAACGGCGATTACCGCTATTCGCTCATCCGCATCCGCGACCACGCCGAATCCGTTGCCTTTTACGGCGGCGAAGCGCAAGAAAAACAATCGCTCAATCAACGCTTTGCCGCCATCATCCGCAACAAATGGCGCATCGCCCGCCAAAGCGTGTTTTTAAGCGGCTTCAACGACATGTTTTCCAGCGGCATCAAACTCTTTCCCATCCTGTTGCAAGCCCCGCGCCTGTTTGCAGGGCAAATCAAACTCGGCGACATCCAACAAACCGTGCAAGCCTTTGCCCGCTTGCA
>CAUQDE010000118.1:0-5660 GCA_963516425.1 uncultured Kingella sp. | reverse complement strand
TGCGCCAGCACATACAGCAGCGGCAGAAAATGCTCGGGCGTGGGCGCGGCAAGGCGGGCATCGTCGCCCCATTGGTTCAGATAATCGGCGATGCGGTCAAACTCGCCCTGTTGCAGCGCGGCGTTGATATGCAGCCTGAAATCCTGCGCCCAGCCATACGGCGGCGCGTCGGGGCGGTAGGCGCGCAGGTTGTGCACGATGTTGCCGCTGCCCACAATCAGCACGCCTTGTTCGCGCAGCGGGCGCAGGCGTTTGGCTTGTTCAAAGTGTTCCGCGCTGCTGAGCGATGCGTCCAAACTGAGCGGCACAACGGGGATATTGGCATCGGGGAACATCGGTTTGAGCACCGTCCACACGCCGTGGTCCAGCCCGATATCGGGGTCTTGCCGCGCATGGGGCAGCAGGCGGCACACTTCATCCGCCAGCCAAGGGCAGCCTGAAACGGGGTATTGCTGTTGATACAGCGCATCGGGGAAGCCGTAGAAATCGTAAATCAGCTTGGGGCGCGGGCTGCTGCTCACCCATGTGCCGTTGCCGTAACCATGCGCAGACACGCACAAAATGGCGCGCGGCGCGGGCAGGCGCTCGCCCATTTGGCGGAAGGCGCGGTTGTACGCGTTGTCGCGCAACACGTTCATCGGACTGCCGTGTCCGAGAAATAATGCGGTTTTCATGCTGTTTGCTCCGTTTAAGTTAAATGTGGCGGCATTGTATTTTTTCGGATGATGCAAATAAATAGCCAAAAAACGAAAGTAGTATTGCCCGCAAAGAAACAATAGGCAGCCTGAAAACCGCAGGTGGCAATCAAACCGGCATAAACCCGTTTTCAGGCTGCCTTTATGCCGCTTCCAAGGCTTGCAACTTCGCCGCCAGTTGCGCCGCCTGCCCGCGCGCCTTGGCTTGGATTTCTTCAGCGCTGTATAACGCGGGCGATGTGCCGTGAAACCAAAACGGCGGCACAAAATTCATCTGCGCGTAATACGCGGTTTGGGCAAGGTTTTTGCAAAATTCCGCCACGGGAAAATGATGCTCGCCCAGCGTGTGGTATTCGCGCTCGGGCGCGCCCACGGTAAAGCTGGCGACGAAATTTTTGCCTTTGAGCTGGCTGCCCGCGCTGCCATAGGCAAAGCCGTAGGTGAACACGCAGTCAAACCATTGCTTCAAAATGGCGGGCATGTTGTACCAATAAAACGGATATTGGAACACGATGGTTTGATGGCGCAGCAGGGCTTGCTGCTCGGCGGCGGCATCAATTTGAAAATCGGGATACAGCTCGGCGATGGGGCGGATTTCCAAATCCAAGCCGCTGCCTTGCAAGCCGTTGATAACGGCGCGGTTGGCAACGGATTGGGCGTAGTTGGGGTGGGCGAGAATGATGAGTGCCATGTTTGCTCCTTGCTGAAAAAACGCGGATTGTGGCGGCGCAAAACGGCAAAGACAAGAGCTATCTTTTTGAATAGGTGCAAAAAAAAATGAAAACGGAATGCACGGCTGAGTGCTTAGAAGCAAACGGCAAACGCTATGCTTGCACGGTGAACCTGGCGATGGATTTAATCGGCGGCAAATGGAAGGCGGTGGTGCTGTATCACCTGCAAGACGGGGCAAAACGCTTTGGCGAATTGCACGCGCATCTGGTGTTTGCCACCGAGGCGGTGTTGAGCCGCCAGCTGAAAGAATTGGAGCGGGACGGGCTGGTTTCGCGCACGCAATACGGCACCAAACCGCCGCTGAAAACCGAATACGCGCTCACCGAATTGGGGCGCACGGCGATTCCCGTGTTGCAGGCGGTTACCGCTTGGGGCAATGCGCTGGCGCTGAGAAGCGGGCGCTTTCAGGCAGACTAAAACTGTCAGGCAGCCTGAAACTGCGCGGCAAACGCTTTGAACACGGCTTTGCTCGGGCTGCGGTCGTAAATGGCGAACACGATGCGCTCAAAGCAATCGGCAAATTCAGGCTGCCGCAGGCTTTGCGCGAAGGCGGCGGCAACTTGCTCGGGCGGATTGCGGAACACGCCGCAGCCCCATGCACCCAGCACCAAATTTTTCTGCGCTTGGTCTTTGGCAACGGCTAACACATAATCCACGCGCCGTTGCAACGTTTGCGCCAACGCTGCTGCGCCGTGCGGTTCGCGCTGCAAAAACACGCCTGCATTGGGCGCGGGCGCGGTGATGACGGAAGGATAAAAGCATTCGTTCAGCAGCCCATCGCCCGACACGCGAAAAAACGGCACGCGCGGCGAATAGATGATGTGGTCGGTGTAGAGCATGGATTTTTCGGCGCGGTTGGCGGCGTAGTAATCGGGCTGTTCCAGTTGGCACAGATACAGCCCCGAGCTGCGGCACAGGTCTTCTTCCTGCGCTTTGGCGCCGTTTAAAAAGCCGCCGCCTGCATTTTTGGCGGAGGCGAAGTTGAGCAGCACCGCATCGTCCAAGCCCTCTTTCACCAGCAAACGGTAGGCGGCCTGCTGCGTGCTTTCGGGGGTAACTTCTATTTGCGTGGCGCGGTGGCTGGAGCTGCGTTGAAATTCGTTTTCAGGCTGCCTTTGACTGTCGCGCCATCGGGCTAGGTCGCTGGGGCGGTATAGCACGGTGTGGCGTTGCGCGGCTTGTTGCTCGGCGGAAAAATCCACACAACCGCCATCGGGCAAGGGCAGTTTGCCTGTTTGGCTGATGCGCAGGGCTTGTTGGGCGAGGGTTTTGGTGTTCATGGGGATGTCCTTGTGGATGGGATAGATGGTTTTAATTTTACTCGGTTCGTTGTTTTCAGGCTGCCTTTGATGATGACCACACTAATCGCCCTGTTTACCCTATTCGCCAGCACATTCGGCGTGTTTATCGGCTTGTATGAAGACAGCCGCGACAAAATTTGGGCTTATGTTGCCGTTCGCGCGTTGCTGTTGGCAGTATCTTACGGCGCGGCAATCGCCGTATTCTGGTTTGCGCCGACCGCTTGGTGGCTGCTGTGGCGCATGGCGGCGATGTGGGCAACGTTTTACGCTCTTGCCAAAGTGAGCTTTCATTTTGTTTGCCAATCCCAGCTTAACCGCACGCGGTAGCGTTTTAGGCAGCCTGAAAAAGGGAAAACCCGTTTTCAGGCTGCCTACTCCGCGCCCCTTTTCAATCCTCCCAACCCCAAAAGGCAAAAATCATGCACACCCCAACCAAACTCCTCGCCCTGATTATCCCGCTCGCGCTTGCCGCCTGCGCCGTAAACACCGATGTGCCCAGCCGCGTGGCGGTGCCGCCGTCGTTTGAACAGACAGGCGAACAAGCGGGCGCAATAGGGCAGTCTGAAAACAACCTTTCGCGCTGGTGGACAACATGGCAAGACCCCGTGCTGCGCGATTTGGTGGAACAAACCCTGCGCGAAAACCGCAATCTAGCGGCGGCGCAAGCCAAGATGCAGGCGGCGCAGGCGCAGGCGGATTTAGCGGATGCCGTCCGCCGCCCGCAAATTGGCGCGGGGGCGAATTTATACGCCACGGGCAAACAGGATAATCCGCTGCCTGCCAATTTGCGCCCCGTTGCGGGCGGCATCAACTCGCAGCTGGGGCAGGCGGAATTTGACAATGTGAACCTGCGCCGCGCGGCGTTGTCGGCATCGTGGTCGCCCGATATTTTTGGGCAAAAGAAAAGCGATGCCGAAGCGGCGCGGCAAGTGGCGTTGGGCGAGGCGGAGCGTTGGCACGGCGCGCAGCTGATGTTGGCAGCGGAAACGGCGCAGCATTATTTAAACGCGCGGGCATTGGAAGCGCGGCAGGTGCAGGCTGCGCAGCGCATAGGCAGCCTGAAAAACCTGTTGCGCTATGTGCAGGCGCGGTTTAAGGCGGGGCATGTGAGCGCGTATGAAGTGCGCCAAGTTCAGGCGCAGCTTGCCGCCGCGCAAGCCGAAACCGCCACGCTGGATGCGCAACGCGCGGCGCACGTTCGCAGCATTGCCGTGCTCACGGGGCAAGTGCCGCAGGGTTTCAGGCTGCCTGAAAGCGGGGCAAACGTGTTGACAAATTTGCCTGCGCCACCGCAAGGGGCAACGCCGTTAGATGTGCTCACGCGCCGCCCTGATGTGCGCGCTGCCGAACGCCAAGCCCGCGCCGCCGCTGCCAAGCTCGCCAGCGCGAAAATGGACAGGCTGCCGCGCTTTGACATCCAGTTTGCATGGAGCAACGGGCGCATCGGGCTGGACAGCAATTTGTCGTCCATCGCCAAAAGCACGGGCGGGCTGCTCAGCGCGGGTGTAACCGTGCCGCTGTTCACCGCAGGGCGCATCAAAGCCAACATCGCCGCCGCCGATGCGCGCGTGCAAGCCGCCGCCGCGCAATACGACAACACCGTGCTCACCGCGCTGGCGGAAGTGGACAGCAGCTACCATTTGCAACGCGGCTTGTTTGACCAACGCGCCCGCGCCGCCGATGCCGCCGCGCAAAGCAGCCGCCAAGCCCGCCAATCGCGCCGCTTGTTTGAGCTGGGCAAATTGACGCTAGACCAAGCGCTCACAGCCGAAATCAACGCCAGCCAAGCGCAAGAAGCCTTGCTGCGGGCGCGCTTAGCGGAAGGGGAGAATTTGTTGCGCTTATATCAAGCGTTGGGGGGCGGGTGGCAGGATTGATTTTTTGAAGGGGGAATGGAAAGGCAGCCTGAAAACGGGAAATCGCGTTTTCAGGCTGCCTATTAGTTGGGATGAGGGGAATGGTTTTGGGTTGAGATTTTTGCCAACGGCTGAGGCAGCCTGAAATCTACCATGGAGCGGCGACGGCTCGTCGCCAAACGGTTGAACAGAATGGGGAACGTTTCCATTCAACCAAAATGTCGGCAAGCCGCGCAAACCATTTTCAGGCTGCCTATTTATCCTCCCCGCTCACACCTCCCGATACATCTCATCAAACGGCAGCCTGAAACGCTCGCCCCACACGCCCCTATCCCCCTCGCGCACCCCGCACGACATAATCATATTGATTTCCGCCCCGCGCGGCAGCTGCAAAATCCGCTTCACGCGGCGGCTGTCTAGCCCTTCCAGCGGGCAAGTATCCAAGCCGCGCTCCGCCATCGCCAGCATAAACGTTTGCGCGGCAAGGGCGCAGCTTTTGTGCACCACCACGCGCACATCGCTTTCGGTTACTTCGCGCTGCATCGGGCGAAACAAGCCAATCCCGCGCGAAATCAGCCAGCGCAAGCCGCCCAGCAAGCCAAAGCAACGCGCGTATAAAAACGGCATCAGCTTGCCATAATAGCCCTCAAAATTGGCGATGCGTTTGGCTTGCTTTTCAGGCGGGCTATTGCGGCGCACGTTGCCGCGCTCAAAATCCAACGCCGCCTGCGCATGGCTGCGATAGACATCTTGGCGGGTAACAAACACCACCATTTGCTGCGCCGTGGCGGCGGATGATTGCCCAAAGCAGGCTTCGGCAAGCTGCGCCAGCACGGCGGGGCGGGTAACGTGGTAAAACGCATAAAGCTGCATATTGGAGCTGCTGGGCGCAAGCTGGGCAAGCCGCAAACATTCGCGCACGGTGTCGGGGTCTATCGGCGTGCCGGCATAACGGCGCACGGCGCGGCGGTGTTGCAAAAGGTCGCGTAAAGTCATGGTGTTGTTTTCTGTCGGGTTGCGGTGGAGCAATTATACGCCATCGGCGCGGCGGCCGAACGGCAGCCTGAAAACGGCGG
>CAUQDE010000117.1:0-5741 GCA_963516425.1 uncultured Kingella sp. | reverse complement strand
CGCGTCGGCATCCCAATGCTTGGCAAGGTCGGCTTCGGCGGGCGTGGCTTTGGCGTAGAAATAGGCGCATTCGCCGGCGAGCGCGTTCAAGTCTTGGGCGCGGTCTTTCACGAAGGCAATCACGTCGGCGAGTTTCAGGCCGCCTGAAACGCGGATGCCTTGCTGCGCCAAGCGTGGGGCGACCAGATCGGCAAGGCGTTGGTTGTCGGCGGCTTTGATGTGTTCACCGTTTATCCACAGCAGTTTTTTACCATCCATGCGGCTGGGCGAGGCGGATACGTCGTTCAAATCAAACCATTGCACAAATTGTTCCATGCTAAAAAATTCGTCGTCGCCGTGCGCCCAGCCCAGCCGCGCGAGGTAGTTCAGCATGGCTTCGGGCAGGATGCCCATGTCGGCGAACTCGGTGATGGCAACGGTGTCGCCGCTGCGTTTGGAGATTTTTTTGCCTTGCTCGTTCAAAATCATGGGCAGGTGGGCGTATTGCGGCGGGGTTGCGCCCAACGCTTTGAAGATGTTGATTTGTTTGGGCGTGTTATTTACATGGTCGTCGCCGCGAATCACATGGGTGATGCCCATGTCAAAGTCGTCCACCACCACGCAGAAATTGTAGGTGGGCGTGCCGTCGGCGCGGGCGATAATCAGGTCGTCGAGCGCGGCGTTGGGGATGCTGATGTCGCCTTTAACCAAGTCGTGCCAATGGGTTGCGCCGTCCAATGGGTTTTTGAAGCGGACAACGGGTTCGCAGTCGGCGGGGATGGGCGGCAGGGTTTTGCCTGCTTCGGGTCGCCAGCGGCGGTCGTAGGTGGCGGTGCCTTCGCGCTCGGCTTTTTCGCGCATAGCGGCGAGTTCTTCTTTGCTGCAATAGCAGTAATAGGCGTGTCCTGATGCGAGCAGTTGCGCGATGAGTTCTTTATAGCGCGGGAAGTTTTGGGTTTGATAGACGATGTGGTCGCGGTTGTCGGCGTGTAGCCCTACCCAGTCCATGCCTTGCAGGATGATTTGCACGCTTTCGGCGGTGGAGCGTTCTAGGTCGGTGTCTTCAATGCGCAGCAGAAATTCGCCGCCGTGGTGTTTGGCAAACGCCCATGAATAAAGAGCGGTGCGCACGCCGCCGATGTGCAGATAGCCGGTGGGGCTGGGGGCGAAACGGGTTTTGATGGTCATGTTTGGTCTTTCTGTTGGATGGGGTTAAATGGGTTTTTCAGGCTGCCTGAAAGGGGGGAAATCGGCGCGTATTTTAACAAAACGAGCGATCGCCAAAAGGCAGCCTGAAAATGGTGGCGCGTGTTGGACTTTGCAATGTTGCCAAAACACGCGTTATGCGTTTTCAGGCTGCCTTAATCTTCCGCCCACGGGTCTTCGTGGCGTTGGCGTTTCACCAAAATGCGCACTGCGCCGTCGTTGCCTTTGCGCGGTTCGCAGTAGGCGAGCACGTCGGGGTGTGCCATCAGCCAGCGGCGCACAAGGTTTTTGAGCACGGGGGTGTAGCCCGATGAACCCAAGCCACTGCCGTGGATGATTTCGCCGCACACGCCACGCCGTTTCACAAATTCAATAAATTCGTTGAGCACTTGCTGGGCTTCTTCTTGCGTGTAGCCGTGCAAATCCACGTCGGCGACGACTTCGTAATGCCCGTTTTGCAGGCGTTTGATGTCGTTTGCGCCTTGTCCGTTTTTGCTGAATGTGGCGGGGATTTCTAGCTGCACGCCCTCGCCTACATAAAAATAGTTTTCTTCGCCCAAGTCGTCTGCCTGCTGGCGCGGCTTGATGGCTTTTTTGCTGGCGGGGGCGACGTATTGATTGGTGTTTTTAATCGGGGTTACGTCTTTCATCAACTCGCTGAAATTGGCTTCGGCTTCTTGCGCGGCTTGCTGTTTGGCTTGCGCTTCGGCGGCGCGGCGTTCGGCGGTTTGCGCTTGGGCTTGTTTGTGCAGGGCTTTGAGTTGGTCTTGATAGTTCATGGTGGGGCTTTCGGGGTGGGTTGAGGCAGCCTGAAATTTGGATGGCGCGGCGGCTTGCCGTCAAATAGCATAAAGTGTCGGCGAGCCGCCGACGTTCCATTGGGTGCGGATGCGTTTGCCAAGGCAGCCTGAAAATGGGATTTCAGGCTGCCTTTTTTAGTTTCAGGCTGCCTTTCGTGTAAGCATCACGCCGCTTTCAATATGCGGGGTAAACGGAAACTGGTCAAACAGCGCGGCGGCTTGGATGGCGTGGGTTTGCGTGAGCGTTTGCAAATTGGCGGCGAGCGTTTCGGGGTTGCACGACACATAAATAATGCGGTCAAACCGGGCAACCAGTTGCAGCGTGGCGTTGTCCACGCCGGCGCGCGGGGGGTCGATGAAAATGGTGGAAAAATCGTAATCCGCCAGCGCGATGCCGCTTTCAGCTAGGCGGCGAAAGGTGCGGCAGCCTGAAAACGCTTCGGTAAACTCTTCGGCGGATAGGCGGGCGATTTGGATATTATCTATTTGATTATGCGCGATATTCCATTGCGCGGCGGCAACAGAGGTTTTGGATACTTCGGTGGCCAGCACGCGGCGAAAGTGGCGCGACAAGGGTAGGGTGAAATTGCCGTTGCCGCAGTAGAGTTCCAGCAAATCGCCGCCCGCGCCTTGTGCTTGTTGGCACGCCCATGCCAGCATTTTTTGGCACACGATGGCGTTGGGCTGGGTGAAGCTGCCTTCGTATTGGCGATAGGCGTAGCTTTGCCCGTTCACCGTGAGCCGCTCGGTTACAAAGTCTTGGCTGAGCACGATTTTTTGCCCTTTGCTGCGCCCGATGATGTGGATGCCTAAATCGCGGGCTAGGGCGCGGGCGGTGGTTTGCCAGTCATTGTCTAGCTGGCGGTGGTAAATCAGCGTTATCAGCATTTCGCCGCTGAGCGTGGCGAGAAATTCGCATTGGTAGAGCCGCGTTTGCAGCGCGGGGCAGCCTGAAAGGCGGTGGAGCAAACGGGGCATCAATGCGTTGATGCTGCTGTGGGCAGCCTGAAAATGGGTGAGCTTAATCAGCGATGCGCTAGATGCTTTTTGCCCGTGGGCGAACATGGCGTAGCTGATTTGGTCGCCATCGTGCCAGATGCGAAATTCGGCGCGCATGCGGTAGCCTTGCTCGGGCGAGGGGAACACTTGCGGGGCGGGCGCGGCAAAGGGGGCGAGTAGGGCGGTGAGACGTTGGGTTTTTTCGGCGAGTTGGGCGGTGTAGGGCATGGCGATAAATGAACAGGTAAACAAAATAAGGCAGCCTGAAAATGGGCTGGGCTTGATGCGCGCGGGGATATGGATTTCAGGCTGCCTCAAATTATAAGCGTTAAACCATGTAAACAAAATGGGTATGATAGTTAAAATCTTAACCTGTTTCGCCGATAAGTTTACAAAACTTGATGCGAAACATATTTTTTCGCTTTAAACAGGCGTAGCATCACACCCGCGGAACTTACACCAAAAAGTTTTAGAGTTTTTTTAACCCACGCAGCCCACAAAGCTGCATTTTTTAGGAGTATTTATCCATGTTCTCCCTTACGCATGACCCACTAGGCAGCATTGGGCTGTCGGCATTGGTGGCAGCGATTCCTATTGTATTGTTTTTGCTCGGTTTAACCGTGTTGAAACTCAAAGGTTTGCACGCCGCTCTGCTCACTTTGGTGGCAACGCTGGTGCTGTCGTTCTATCCGTTTAACCTGCCTTTTGCCGCCGCGTTTGCCGCCGTGGTATCGGGCTTTTGGGCGGGCTTTTGGCCCATCGGCTACATCATCATCATGGCGATGTGGCTTTACCGCTTAACCGTTGCCACAGGCAAAATTGAAGTCATCAAAGGCTCGCTGACCATGGTTTCCGCCGACCAACGCATCCAATTATTGCTGATTGGCTTTTGCTTTGGCGCGTTCTTGGAAGGCGCGGCGGGCTTTGGCGTGCCGATTGCCATTTGTAGCGTGATGCTGGCTGCGCTGGGCTTCAACCCATTGCAAGCGGCGATGCTGTGCTTGGTGGCAAACGCTGCCGCAGGTGCGTGGGGTGCGATTGGCATCCCCGTGGCGATTGTGGATACGTTTAAATTGGAAGGCGTAACCGCGCTGGGCGTATCACAAGCCGCCAACACCACCTTGCCGATTGTGGCCGCCAGCGTGCCTTTCTTGCTGGTGTGGATTTTGGATGGCTTCAAAGGCATCAAAGAAACCCTGCCCGCTTTGCTGGTAACTTCTGTGGTGTTTACGTTATCGCAAGTGGTTGTAAGCTACTTCTTGGGCCCTGAATTAGTGGACATCGTTCCCCCCTTGCTTTCTTTGGCTGCTTTGGCTGCGTTGTGCACCCAATGGAAACCGAAAAACATTTTCCGCTTGGTGGCAGAAGACGAGAGCAACAAAGCAAAATTCTCTACTGGGCAAATTGTGGATGCTTGGATGCCGTTTGTGTTGTTGAGCATCGCGGTGATTGTGTGGAGTATGCCGTTCTTTAAAGGGATGTTTATTAAAGACGGTGTGTTATCGTTTACCACGATTACTTTGGATGTGATGCCTGGTGAAGGCGAAGTGAAAGCCGCGCTGGATTTGGGCAAAGCAACAGGCACAGCGATTTTGGTGGCAACGCTGATTACCATTGGCATGAGCAGCAAAACCGTGTCGTTTGGCAAAGCGTTTGGCGTGTTGAAAGAAACGTTTAAATCGTTCCTCATCGCCATTATTACCATTTCCTGCATCTTGGCGATTGCCAAATTGATGACGTTTACAGGCATGACCAAAGTGTTGGGCGAAGCCATCGCCGAAACAGGCAAAATCTTCCCATTGCTCTCTCCCATCTTGGGCTGGATTGGCGTGTTTATGACGGGTTCGGTGGTAAACAACAACACCTTGTTTGCGGGCGTGCAAAGCACGGTGGCAGGCAAGCTGGGCATTGACCCCAATATGCTGGTGAGCGCCAACACCGCAGGTGGCACAATGGCAAAATTGGTATCGCCCCAATCCATCACCATCGCCACAGGCGCGCTGGGCAAAACAGGCGAAGAATCTGCCGTGCTGAAACTGGTGCTGCGATACAGCATCGCCTTGCTGGTGTTTGTGTGCGTGTGGACATTTATCCTATCGCTGGTACTTGAAGCCGCGCATTAAGGCGTGGCGAATGAAAAAGCACTCTGGGTTGAACTAGGGTGCTTTTTTATGTTGAGGCAGCCTGAAAAAGGGTTAGCTATGGTTTCAGGCTGCCTCTGCGCCATGTATTCAACAACCATTTGGTGCAATGCCAAACAGTTTGGCAAAGGGTTTTAGACTGTAAAGCAAGCAGTCCAAAGGCAGCCTGAAACCCGTTTTTCAGACTGCCTCTGCTATAATCCCGCCCCTTGTTTTTACTGAAATTTCCACGCGCAAATTATGTCCCAGCCCAATCTGAACCAAACCCTTTGCAAAGACCGCCACTTTCTCCAACGCGCGTTTAGGCAGCCTGAAAAATACGGCGGCCTGCATACCGTGCAAAACAAATACCAAAAATCCCACGACATCTATTTAAAACGTCTCGCCAACCTGCCCAAGCCCGAATTTGACCACACCCTGCCCGTGCACGAGCGCATGGACGACATCAAGGCCGCCATCGCCAATCATCAGGTAACGATTATCTGCGGCGAAACAGGTTCGGGCAAAACCACGCAGTTGCCGAAAATCTGCTTGGAACTCGGGCGCGGGGCGGCGGGTTTGATCGGGCACACCCAGCCGCGCCGCCTTGCCGCGCGTTCCGTTGCCGAGCGCATTG
>CAUQDE010000116.1:0-5752 GCA_963516425.1 uncultured Kingella sp. | reverse complement strand
ACCCCTTGCACCCCATGCAAGTGCGCTACCAGACTGCGCCACACTCCGACTGAAAGACGCGCATTATAAGCAAATCATCACGCGTTGGCAAGCGCGGAATCGATTTTCGCCAGCATTGAAGCCAACTCATCGCGCATTTCGTTCGCGCCAATCACAGGATTGCCGCGGCTGTCTAATGCGCCGCGGGCAAAATAATCGCTGATGCTGTGGCTCAACTGGCGCAGTTTAATCACATCCAAGCGCGTGAGCGTGTTTGCGCCTTTGCCCAACACATTGCCTTCTTGCTGCTGCCATTCATGCAACTGCTCCACTTCAATCCCAGCCAGCCGGCAGGCTTCGGGGATACTGAAATAACGCTTGGCAGGAATGGCAGGAAAATTTGCATTATTTATCATGTAGATGCTCCACCATGCCTTTTAGTTTTTGGCTGGCGTGAAACGTTACCACACGGCGGGCGGTGATGGCGACTTCTTCACCTGTTTTAGGGTTGCGCCCTGGGCGTTGGGGTTTGTCGCGCAGCTGAAAGTTGCCAAAACCTGAAATTTTAATTTCTTCGCCGCGCTCCAATGTGGTGCGGATTTCTTCAAAAAACAATTCAACAATTTCTTTGGCATCGTGCTTGCTGATGCTGCTTACTTTTTCAACCAGAATATCGGCCAATTCTGCCTTGGTGAGAGTCATTTTCTTATTACCTTTGCGTTTCAAAAAATAAGGGCGGATTATCTTAAATAATGTATTAAAAATCAAGAGAGTAGTGGGATAAAATTTTCATCTTTACACAAAAAGCAGCCTGAAAATGCTTGGTTTTGCGTTTCAGGCTGCCTCTATCCTGTGGTGCAAAATCTCTAACGCAACTTCGCCCCCACGCCTTCCGCTGCCGCAATCAGCTTCGCCACAATCGGCTCAACCGCTTCATCGGTCAGCGTTTCGCTGTCGCTTTGCAGGATAATTTTCACCGCCATGCTCTTGGTGTTTTCGGGCAAGCCTGCGCCGCGATACACGTCAAACAGTGCAATCTCGCGGATTAACGGGCTGCGTACTGTTTTCAGGCTGCCTTCTAGCTCGGCATATGACACCGCTTCGGGCAACACAAACGCCAAATCGCGCCGCGCGGGCTGGAATTTGGACGCCGCTTGGTGGCGCACTTTTTCGCATGCCAACACCGCCGCCATATCCAGTTCAAACACCAACGCAGCTTGTGGCAAATCGTATTTTTGCAGCCATTGCGGGTGCAATTCGCCGATAAAGCCGACTGCCGCGCCGTCCACGCGAATTTCCGCGCTGCGGCCGGGGTGCAGGGCAGGGTGTTCCGCGCGGACAAATTCCGCCGTTTTGCCCGCGAGCAAACTTTCCACATCGGCTTTCACGTCATAAAAATCCGCTGCCCGCGCCGCCGCGCCCCATTGCTCGGGCAGCGCACTGCCGTACACCAACGCGCCAAGGCGTTCAGGCTGCCCATTCGGCGTTTCATCGCGGAAAATCCGCGCAATTTCAAACACGCGCACGCGGCTTTGTTTGCGGTTCAAATTGTTTTGCAGGATTTCAATCAAACCGCCAATCAGCGTGGAACGCATCACGCTATACTGCGCCGCCAGCGGGTTTTGCAGGCGCACGGGCGAAGGGTTGGCGGCAAAATCGCGCTCCCAATCTTCGTTTACAAAGGCATAGCTCACGACTTCTTGGAAGCCGCGTTCCGCCATTTTGCGGTAAATCGCGGCGCGAGAACGGCGCGTTTCGGGCAGCGCAAGCATCGCTAATTTGCCCGCCGTGTGGTCGCTAGGAATATTGTCGTAGCCATGCACGCGGGCGATTTCTTCAATCAAATCCGCTTCAATTTCAATGTCAAAACGGAAGCTGGGCGAGCGCACGGTGAAGCCGTCTGCGGTGGTTTCAGGCTGCAAACCCAAGCCGCGCAAGATTTCGCCGATGCGTGCCGCGCTGATGTCCACGCCCAAAATTTGGGCGACGCGAGATGTGCGCACGTTCACCGTATGGTTTTCAGGCTGCCTACCGCTTGCCAACACGATTTCGCCCGCTGCGCCGCCGCAAATTTGCAACACCAATTCGCTGGCGCGTTCAATCGCATCGCGCTGGATTTGCGTGTCCACGCCGCGCTCAAAGCGGAATGAGCTGTCCGAACCAAAGCCATATTGGCGCGATTTGCCCGCGATGATGTCGGGCGCGAACCATGCCGATTCCAGCACAATGTTTTGCGTGTCGTCCGACACTGCGCTCGCTTCACCGCCCATCAAGCCCGCGATGCTTAACGCGGCGGCTTCGTCTGCCACCACCAAAGTATTGTCTGACAATTCAACGGTTTTGCCGTTGAGACACGCCAGCGTTTCGCCGTTTTGGGCGCGGCGCACGTTAAGGCAGCCTGAAAGTTTATCCGCATCAAAAACGTGCATCGGCTGCCCAATTTCCAGCATCACATAATTGCCGATGTCCACCAGCGCGGACACGCTGCGAATGCCACACCGCGCCAAGCGTTGCACCAACCAAGCGGGCGAAGCGGCACGGGCGTTCACGCCTTCAATCACACGCGTGAAAAACACGCCGCAATCATCGGGCGCAGTAATCTGAACCGCTTGCGTTTTTGCTGATGAAACGGGCATCGCTTTAATTTCAGGCTGCCTAAAATCGCAGCCCGTGAGCGCGGCAACTTCGCGGGCGATGCCTTTAATGCTCAAACAATCGGCGCGATTGGGCGTGATTTTCAGCGTGAACAGCGTGTCGTCCAAGTCCAAATAATCGCGGATATTCATGCCTACGGGCGCATCATCGGGCAAAATCAGCAAGCCGTTTACGCCGTCATCGTTGCCTAACTCTTTGGCGGAACACAACATCCCGTTGGATTCCACGCCGCGCATTTTGGTGGGCTTGATTTTGAAATTTTCAGGCAGCACCGCGCCCACCAAAGCGCACGGCACTTTCACGCCCACGCGCACATTGGGCGCGCCGCACACAATTTGCAGCAGTTCACCCGTGCCCGCGTCCACTTGGGTAACGTTGAGGCGGTCGGCATCGGGGTGTTTTTCAAGGGATTTGACTTCGGCCACCACCACGCCGCTGAATGCAGGCGCGGCAGGCACGGTTTCTTCCACTTCCAAGCCTGCCATGGTGAGCAGGTGGGCGAGTTGGTCGGGGGATAGGTTGGGGTTGGCGTGTTGGGTTAGCCATGAGTGGGGGAATTGCATGATTTTTCTGCTTCTTGTTGGTTTATGTAAATGAAAGGGCGTACATTTCCTGTACGGTTTCGGGCGTATAAAGCTGATTGTCTGTTTCAATAATTTTGATGGTCTCACCGGCAGAGATGCTGATTTTTTTAATTTCACTAATTAGGTTGTCGTACTCTTTCGTATGCGCCAGCACAAAGGCATCTATGCCCATATAACTGTTTTCTTCTTTCCGTCTGGCAGATACTTCACTTTCTGAAAGCGTAAGCACATAACACTTGGCTTCCCGGTGTACATATTTGGTTGCCATCGCCTCCAAATCTGCCTGTTTCCATCTTTCCCGCAACGTGGTTTTTGCGCTGATGGTAACAGGCGTTTTCCTGTTATACAGCACAATATCCAAAATAACATTGGGTACAAAAGCCAAACGCGCCTGTGTGTAAACAGGATAAATGCCTTCGCGCAGCAGAGACAGCACCAAAAGCTGTTCAAACACACCGCCGTTTACAGAGGCATTGCTTTCATAGGTTTTAACATAACTATTCCAATAAACCGATATAAATTCGCTAGCCGTCCATTCCTGTTGTACCGGAATTTTTTGAACCAGTTCTTTAACAATCTGTTGGATTTTTCCGATTCCTTTACTCATGCTTATACTCCATGTTTATGTAGGAAAGGATTTTTTCCGCCGTTGCCTGAATGGCAGGCACAGCCACCGAATTGCCAAACTGTTTGTAAGCCGAAGCATCGGCAACAACGATTTTGAAACTTTCGGGAAAGCCCTGCAGCCTTGCCCACTCTCTCGGTGTCATTTTCCGGATACCTTCACGATTGACTTCGCCTTTGATATTGGTTGTCGGTGTAAAGTCGGTAATCCGATGGTCGATAACCAGATTTCTTTCCCTTCCCATTCCTCCGACCACAATCGCATTGGCAATTTCGTCATCGGCAATAATTTCATAACCGAACCCGTTTCCTTTGTCTTCATGCCGCTGCTTGTGCTTGCGCAGGGTATCGATATATTGCGTGGAAAGATAATATTTTGTCGGAACGGGCGATTGCTCCCTGATGTCTATAAAGGCCGTCTGAATACCGCTCGGCTTCGGATATTCAAAATCTTCGACACCCAAATCTTTCCTGAATCCGACAATAAAAATCCGCTCGCGGTTTTGCGGAACGCCGAAATTCTTGGCATTGACAATTTCCGGTTCGGGAACAAAATAATCCAAATCTTCCCGCAACGTATTCAAGATGGTTGTCAATGTACGGCCTTTATCGTGATTGGTCAGCCCTTTCACATTTTCCAAAAAAAAGGCTTTAGGTTTGTGCCGTTTGATGATTTCGGCTACATCAAAGAACAACGTTCCCCGCGTATCTTCAAATCCTCCGCGTCTGCCGGCAATAGAAAACGCCTGACAGGGAAAACCTGCACACAAAATATCGAATTCCTGAGGAACAAACTTTTTGGTTTCTTCCTTGGTAATGTCCCCAAACGGCACTTCGCCAAAATTTGCTTCGTATGTCTGCCTGGCTTTTTCGTCCCACTCGCTCGAAAACACACATTTCCCGCCCAAATTTTGCATGGCGATGCGGAAGCCGCCGATACCAGCAAACAAATCAATAAAAGTAAATGCCGGCTTTGAGGCAGTCTGAAAAGCGTCTTCGTTCTCAAACAGCCTGTATTGCGCGGCTTTTTCTTTCAGCTTTTGCGGCGGAATACTTTCAATTTCAGGATAAATTTCTTTTTTCATGGATGACTCTCTGTATTTTTTCTGCCGCCTCATCGGGATTTTTTGCAAGCTCTCTGCCCCAAAACCGGAACACCGTCCAGCCTTCTGCTTTCAGACGGCCTGTTACTTCGGCATCGCGCCGCATATTGCGTTCAATTTTTTCAAGCCAAAATTCCCGGTTGCTTTTGATGTCGTTTTTGCGCGTTTCCCAGTCTTTGCCGTGCCAAAACTCGCCGTCCACAAATACAGCGACTTTGTATTTTTTGAAACTGAAATCAGGTTTGCCGAAAACGGTTTTGCTGTTTTTCCGATAACGAAGCCCGAGTTTCCACATGGCCTTAGCCAGCAGAAGCTCGGGTTTGGTTCCCTTGCTTTTGTTGGCCCGCATACATTTTCGGCGTTGTTCGGCGGTCAGTCTGTCCATTGTGATAGGTCGTTGGAAACGTATTTTTCAGGTTGATTTGATTAAAGAAACCTTTTTACTGCCATAAAAAAGCCGCGCCTTTTTCGCAGCGCGGCATTATAACCGATTTCAGGCTGTCTTTTTCAGGCTGCGTGTAGCTGGTTTACACGTTCCACTTCTTCTTTGCTGCCCAGTATCACGGCAACGCGCTGGTGCAAATCGTTGGGCTGAATGGACAAAATGTCTTGATGGGCGTTGCTGGTTGCGCCGCCTGCTTGGGTAACCAGCAGGCTCATGGGGTTGGCTTCGTACATCAGGCGCAGTTTGCCTGCTTTGCTGGGGTCGCGGTTGTCTTTGGGGTAGAGGAACACGCCGCCGCGCATCAGGATGCGGTGCACTTCTGCCACCATGCTCGCCACCCAGCGCATATTGTAGTTTTTGCC
>CAUQDE010000115.1:0-5815 GCA_963516425.1 uncultured Kingella sp. | reverse complement strand
TGGGCAGCATAAAGGCGGCGGTTTTGCCTGTGCCTGTTTGCGCGGCGGCGAGCAAGTCGTGCCCTGCTAGGGCTTTGGGGATGGCGGCGGCTTGAATGGGGGTGGGGGTTTGGTAGTTTTGTTCGGCTAGGGCGGTGCAGATTTCGTGTCCTAAGCCCAGTTCGGTGAATGCGGTCATGGCGGTTCTTTCTTGAATGTGGATTTTCAGGCTGCCTGCCGGTTTGTCGGATTAAAAGGCAGCCTGAAAGCAAAGTGCGTTGCTTCCTGTAAACAGGAACCTTGCGCGATATTCGTCATTTTATATAAAAACAATCTGTTGCTTGATTTTCCCCGGATTCCCGCCTGCGCGGGAATGACGATGGCGGGATAGATTTGGGGGTTTGAAAAGATTTCAGCCTGAAAAATCAGGCGGCATTTTATCAAACATTCACTGCTTGCTGTTTACGCACTTTTCTATTGTGTTCACTGTTGTTCGTTTTCAGGCTGCCTTTGCCCGCCCAATTAGGGCAGCCTGAAAACGCTTTTTCCACTAAAATCCGCTCTCCCCAATCTGAAACCGCGCCCGTCGCCATGGATTTGCTCAAACTCATCTACACCCAACACCGCCGCCCGTTTTTGCAGATGCTCGCGCTCACCACCCTGTCGGGCGCGCTGGGCATCGGCATTTTGTCGTATATCAACCGCTATCTGCTGCAAGGCAACGGCGGTGGCTTTCTGCCCTTTTTGCTGCTGCTCGCGCTCTACTTCATCGCCGCCAGCTACGCCCAGCTCCAACTGGCGAAAATCGGGCAGAACTTCGTGTGCCAAATGCAAACCCAGCTGGTGAAGCGCATCATGGATTCGCACGAAGAACAAATCCAGCTCATCGGCAAGCCCAAAATCCTCGCCAGCTTGGGCAGCGACATCCACAGCCTGTCGGTTGCGTTTACACGGCTGCCCGAGCTGGTGCAGGGCACGCTGTTTGTGCTCGCCTGCTTTGCCTATCTGCTGGCGTTGTCCGCCAAATTATTCCTCATCACCCTGCTGATGATGCTTGCAATGATAGTGGGCACGCACATCGTGGTGCAACGCCACTACCACAGCTTCCGCCAAATGCGCCGCATCGACAACGAAATCCAACGCCAATACGAAACCAGCCTGAACGGACACAAAGAGCTGACCCTCAACCGCTATCGCGCCGAACGCTTCTACAACCAAGAAGTGCTGCCCACCGCCGCGCAACGCCGCGACACCCACATCCGCGCCGATGCCTACCACGCCCTCGCCATCAACTGGGGCAACAGCATCATGCTCGCCACCGTGGGCATCATCTACTACCTCGCCAGCTACCACGGCTGGGCAAGCAGCGCCGACGCCACCGCCATCAGCATGACGCTGCTGTTTATGCGCGCCCCGCTCACCGCCGCCGTGGGCGCGCTGCCCATGCTGATGCAAAGCAAAGTCGCCCTGCAAGCCCTTGCCGATTTAGGACTCGCCGACTACGCCACCGCCTTTCACAGCCCTTTCAGGCTGCCTGAAAACTGGCGCACCATCCGCCTGGAAAACATCACCTACGCCTACCCGCAGCAAGGCGGGCAAACCTTCGCGTTGCAACCCGTCAACCTCACCCTACACCGCGGCGAAACCCTGTTTCTCATCGGCGGCAACGGCTCGGGCAAATCCACCCTCTCCATGCTGCTCGCCGGGCTATACACCCCCGCATCGGGCAAAATTTTTGTGGACGACATCGAAATCACCGCCGAAAACCGCCCCGCCTACCGCCAACTGTTCGCCAGCGTGTTCACCGACTTCCATATTTTTGAACAACTGGTGGACGGCATCGGCGCAGACGCCGCCCAAGCCCAAATCGCCCGATGGCTCGACCATTTGCAACTAGACGAAAAAGTCAAAATAGAACAAAACCGCATCCTCAACAGCAAACTCTCGCAAGGGCAGAAAAAACGACTCGGCTTACTCGCCGCCGCGCTGGAAAACCGCAGCATCATCATCCTAGACGAATGGGCGGCCGACCAAGACCCGCAGTTCCGCCGTATTTTCTACGAACAGCTGCTGCCGCTGTTAAAGCAAAGCGGCAGCACCATATTCGCCATCAGCCACGACGACAAATATTTCCACCACGCCGAGCGGGTTATCTCCATGAAGCAAGGCGTGTTAAGCGAATTGGACAGCGAAACGGCAAGAGCGGTGGCGGATGAGCACAGCCGCGCGGGGCAAACGTAGCAATTGACCGCCCTACCCTGCGCTAGGCACGGCGCGATGAAAAGGCAGCCTGAAAACGGGATACAAGCGTTTTCAGGCTGCCTCAATGTTTGCGCGATGCAGGCATCACAACCCCGCCAACGGGTCGTCAAATTTCTTTTCGGCTTTGGGTTTGGGCGGATGCTGTTTTTGGTAGCCTTTGATGTTGGCGAGCATTTGCTTCATAACGATGCCGTAAAACACGTTCATAAAGAACACTTGGAAATGCCCTGTTTTGCTGTATGCCTGCCCCGATAGGGTAACGTCTAGCTGGGTGGGCGGTGCGCTGGGCGCGGGGCAGGTGATGTCTAGCGACAGCATGATGGCGCGGTCGTCGTTTTCGTTTGCCAACACAAGCTGGCTGTTGTTTACGCCAACCACTTGGAAAAAATCTACAAAGTCATCGGCTTGCGGCACGCGGTCGGGGTTCTTGGCTTCAAAGCCGCCCATTTCATCGGCTTTGAGCAGGCGGGCGATGGCGTTGCGGATGCGCAGGGCGATGGCGAACATTTTGGGTGTTTCGGAGGTGAGCGCAACGTAGGCTTCCCATGCGTTGGTGCCGTTGAGCACTTTGCCGTGGGTGCTGTCTAGGCAGTCGCATTCCACTTGCGGGGCGATGAGTTGGGCTTGGCTGGGGATATGGACTTGTGCCATGGGAACTCCTTTTCGGGGTGGTGGTCGGATGGGTTTTCAAGCTGCCTTTGGGGCGGCGCGCTTATACGGCGGTGCCTGATGCGTTGGCGGCGGGTTGGCTGGGGGCTTGCGGCGGCGGTTCGCTGCCTTGCCATTGCCAGTTGCGCTGATATGCGCCGAGCACGGCGTTGGGGTATTTCAGGCTGCCTAAGCTGCCGTTGTAGCGGGCGAGCATGCGCACGAGGTTGCCGTTTTCTAGGTTGCCGTAGTGGCGCAGGATGGTGCAGCCGTAGCGCAGGTTGGTGCGCACGTCAAATAGGTTGTGGCTTTCGTTGCCGATGTAGCGTTGCCAAAAGGGCATCACCTGCATCAGCCCTTTTGCGCCCACGTTGCTGATGGCGTATTGGCGAAAGCGGCTTTCCACTTCGATTAGCCCGAGGATGATTTGCGGGTCTAGCGCGGCGCGGCTGGCTTCGTATTGAATCATCACCAGCAGGCGGCGGCGGTAAAGCTCGCTGTCGATAAAGCGGGCGAGGCGGGCGGACATTTCGTTGAGCCAGCGTTGCCCTTCGGCGGGGCGGTCAAACACGAGGCGGGGCGGGCTGGCGTTTTCAACGGATTGGCGCATGATGCTGGCAACGTCGTCGGACAGGGTTTCTTCGCGTTGCGCGCCTGCGTGCAAAAGGGCGGGGGTGGCGAGGGCGGCGGTAGTGAGCAAAAAGCGGCGGCGGGTTAGGGGCATGGTTTTTTCGGGGTTGGGGGTTGGGGTTGGTTTGCTGGTTTCAGGCTGCCTTTGGGGCGTGCGCGTCATACTGTTTACAACCATATTGAACAACAACCAGGCAGCCTGAAACGGGAAAAACCGCTTTTCAGGCTGCCTCAGCCTCACGGCTTTCTTGCCAACATATTCACAAATTTAAACTGTACGGGGTTGCCGTGGGCATCTTTGGCGTGCATCGCGCCGAGTTCTTCGCGGTAGTCAAGCAGTTCCCAGCCTGCGTAGTAGCCGCGCAATTCGTTTTCTTGGAAGGTGAACGAAAACGGCATCGGGCAGGGGTAATCGGGCGTGTCCATCGCGCAGACGATGAGGTTGTAGCCGCCGCTTTGGGTGTGCGCTTGCATATCGGCGATGATGGCGGGCACGCGGCCACGTTCTAGGAACATAAAGGTTACGGTGGAGACGATAAAGCCGTAGTCGTGTTGCAGCGCGGCTTGGTTTAGGTCGTAAAGTTCGGTGCGCACGGGGATTTGCTCTTCGGCGGCGATTTGGGCGATGTTGGCAAGCCCGTTGGCATTGGTGTCCACGGCGGTTACGTCAAAGCCTTGCAGGGCGAGATACAGCGCGTTTCGCCCTTGCCCTGCGCCCATGTCCAGCGTGTTGCAGGGGGCGACGTGGTGTTGTTCTACGGCGCGGATGACTTCGCTGTGGGTGGCGGTTAGGCCGTAGCGCAGGGAGATGTAATGCGCGGCGGTGGTGTGGTAATCCAGTTGCACGCGCACGTCGTCGCTGGCTTGGGCGAGTTGGTATTCGCTATCGGGCGCAAGCTGCACGCTGGGTTGCTCGGCGCACAGCTCGTGTTCGGCGATGATGTCGTTTTGCGCGGATAGCTCGCGGATTTTCAGGCTGCCCGACAGGGCTTGATACTGCGCCCATGTGTGTTCGGGCACGCGCTGCCCTGCAAACAGTTCGGCGGGCAGGGTGGATTTGCTCCATTCGGCGGAGGCGTAGGTGATAAGCGGGTCGGTTGTGTGTGTTGGAGACATGATGGGAGGCGATGTGAACGTTTGTTTAGAAGAGTGAATTATATAGGTTTTTTGCTTGGATGAGAAAGGGGCGGGTGTGGTTTTCAGGCTGCCTTTGGGGGGAGGAGGCAGCCTAAAACCTACCTCACCGCCGAAAACACCACCATCAAAATCGGCGCGGCAAGGTTCACGATAAACCCAAAGCTAATCGCCACGGGCACCGCCGCCAAGCCGCCCGACTGCTGGATAACGGGCAGGGAGAAATCCAAGCTAGTTGCCCCGCCCACGCCCACCGCCGCGCTGGGAAACCGCCGCATAATCATCGGGATGAACACCAGCGCAAACAATTCGCGCAGCAAATCGTTCAGCAGGGCAACGCTGCCCCACTGCGCCCCATACGCGCTGGTGATGACAATGCCCGAAAGCGAATACCAGCCATAGCCCGACGACATCGCCAAGCCCTGCGCCAACGATATTTCAGGCTGCATCCACGCAAACAGGCAGCCTGAAACCGCGCAAGAGAGCATAAACACCAGCGCCGTTTGCCAGCCGCGTTTATTGAGCAGCACTTGGCGCAGCGCAATGCCGCCGCCGCGCAACTGCATCCCCACCACAAAAATCAGCAGCATCAGCGCGCCCGTTGCCGCAAAATCGGGCGGCAGCAGCGCAGGCGGCAATAGCTTGCCGATAGCCACCCCCCAGCACCACCATCGTCACCTGCTTGATACCGCCCGTCATGTCCACGTGATGCGTGCCATGCGCCGCCTGCGCGCGCTGTTGCCACGGAAACACGCCATCAAACGCGCACAGCATGGCAAGATTGCACACCATCAGCAGCGTAAACAGCAGCGCCACGCGCAAAGCGATGTCGTTCAACAGCGACCACAGCCCGCCCACCTGCGCCAAGCCGATGCCGATAAGCAGCAAAATCACATACACCAGCCACACCAGCATGCGGTCCAGCATTTTCAGATACGGCTTGGGCAGGCGGACGGCAAAGCCGACAAACATGGGCGTGAGTACCAGCACAAGCGTTTTGATGCTTTCCATCTCCCTTCCTTGCGCAAAAGGGGGCGATTATACTGCTTCGCGCCGCCAACTTGTCGGCAGCCTGAAAACCCCCTATAATCCGCGCTTTTCTAACTCGGGTTGGTAGCTCAGGGGTTAGAGCAGGGGACTCATAATCCCTTGGTCGTGGGTT
>CAUQDE010000114.1:0-5840 GCA_963516425.1 uncultured Kingella sp. | reverse complement strand
CTGCTGCTGTTGCTTGCGGCGGTGCGCTTTGTTTGGGCGTTGCGCAACCTGCGCCGCCGTCCCGCAGGCAGCCTGAAAGTGAAGCTGGGGCATCTTGCCCTGTATGCGCTGATGTTTGCCGTCCCCGCCAGCGGCATGGCGAGGCAGTTTCAAGCCCCGCTCGGCGTGGCGCACGGCGCGTTGGCGTTTGCCCTGCTGTTGCTGATTGTCGGACACGTCGGCATGGCGCTTGTCCACCAGCGCAAGGGCGAACAAATTTTGCAGCGCATGATGTAAACGGAGACCAAATATGAAACCCCACTTCCACGCAGCCGCCCGTGTGCTGCTTTTTATCGGCGGCAATCTGCTGGCCGGCAGCGCGCTTGCCTTTGCCGCGTTCAATCAGGGCGCACGCGTGCAGGATGGCGCGTTCTTTTACTGGCAGCGGTATTTTGTGGACAACATTGTCGCCACCGCCACCCTGCCCGGCATCGCGCTGCTGGTCGGCGGCAGCCTGCTGCTCTGCCTTGCCGAAATCAGGAAAAAACATTTGTTGCTGCTGACGGTGTCGCTAATGGTTGCCGCCAACAGCCTGCTGTTTATTCTGCCCGCTTCGCACCAAGCCTCCGCGCTGGCGTTTCAGTCTGCCCGGCCGGTTGCGGTATCCGCCGCTTTTACCGCCGCCAAAAATACGGAAGACCGCCACGGGGCGGTGAATGGGGTGCTACTGTTGGTTTATCTGACGGTGTTTTTTGCGCGGACGGGTAGGCGGAAGGCAGCCTGAAAATCTGTAGTCAGGGTTTTCAGGCTGCTTTTTATCGTTTTCAAATCACAATGCTTGGTAAATGCCGATACCGTTTTATCAGCATCAGCAATATTGTTTCTGCGTTATGCGCTGTGGTTTTCAGGCTGCCTTTGCCGTTATCTAAAAGGCAGCCTGAAAACGAGTGAAACGGTGGATGGGATATTTCAAGCTACGTTTGTTTTCGTCCCACTCAAAGGCAGGGTTTTGCCCCAGCCGCATCACAAATAGGCAGCCTGAAAAACACCAAAACGGTTTTCAGGCTGCCTACTGCTTTATTTAAACTGAAATTCCAATCCAAAACCAATGCTGTTCTATTAACACAAACCATACCGCCTACCCTTCATGCTTTGCGGTTCAGAAACCCAACTTTTGCCAATGCTGAGAATAGTGGTGGCATAGTTTTCAGGCTGCATTTGGCGTTAAAAGGCAGCCTGAAAATCCAAATTTGCTTTTCAGGCTGCCTGTTATCTTGTTCAAACCACAATGCTTAACCACTTCCGATAGCGTTTTACTACCGCAGGCAATACCGTTTCCCGCCATGCGCTTCCGTCCAGAAATCCCCGCCAATGCTAGAAACAACAGCGGTAGGGACTTTTCAGGCTGCCTTTGCTACGGTCTGAAAGGCAGCCTGAAAACAAGGGGAAACAGTGGATTTAGCGTTTCAGGCTGCATTGATTGTCGCCCCACACAAATGCAATGTTTCACCCCCAATCACGCAGCAAATAGGCAGCCTGAAAACGGGAAACATCGTTTTCAGGCTGCCTTTTGGCGTGCGGGCGGTTTAATCCAGCAGCGCGTCCACAAAATCTTTGGCGTTAAACGGGCGCAAATCGTCGATGCTTTCGCCCACGCCGATATAGCGCACGGGGATGGCGCGGCTGCTTGCCAGCGCCGCCAGCACGCCGCCTTTGGCGGTGCCGTCCAGCTTGGTTACGATTAAGCCCGTTACGCCCAGCGCGTCGTCAAAAGCGACCACTTGGTTCACCGCGTTTTGCCCGATGTTGGCATCCAGCACCACGATGATTTCATGCGGCGCATCGGGCAAGGATTTTTGCAACACGCGCTTCACTTTTTTGATTTCTTCCATCAGGTGCAACTGCGTGGGCAGCCGCCCTGCGGTGTCGGCAAGCACGATGTCGATTTGGCGCGCCTTAGCGGCTTCCACCGCATCAAAACACACCGCCGCGCTGTCGCCTTTGGCTTGCGAAATCACGGTAACGCCGTTGCGCTCGCCCCATTCTTGCAGCTGCTCGCGGGCGGCGGCGCGGAAGGTGTCGCCCGCCGCCAAAATCACCGATTTGCCCTGCGCTTGGAAATATTTGGCGAGTTTGCCGATGGAGGTGGTTTTGCCCGCGCCGTTGATGCCCGCCAGCATAATCACAAACGGCGCGCCGTTTTCGGGGATGGCGAGCGGTTGTTCCAGCGGTTTGAGCAGGTCGTACACCGCGTCTTTCAGGGCTTGGCGCAATTCGTTGCCGTCTTTGAGCCCTTTGAGCGACACGCGGTCGCGCACTTCGCGCATCAGCTGCTCGGTGGCTTCAATGCCCATGTCGCTGGTGAGCAGCACGGTTTCCAGCTCTTCGTATAAGTCTTCGTCTATCTGCCCGCCGCCGAACACGCCTGCCAGCGATTTGGCCATGTGGTTGCGCGATTTGGTCAGGCCTTGCTTCAAACGGCTTGCCCAGCCGGGCTTGGTTTCGGGTTCGGCTTCGTGTGTTTCAGGCTGCCGAACGGGTGCGCTTTCGGCGGCGGCTGATTCGCTTGCAACGGTTTCAGGCTGCGTTTCGCTTGGTGCTGATGCGGTTTCGGGCTGCGTTGGCTCGGCCGCGCCTGCCCAGCTGTTGGGCTTGTCGACAACGGCGGCCATCGTCCAGTTGCGAACGGGCGGTTCGTTTGGGTTGGGTTGCAACGCGTCGGGTTTGGATTCGGGCTGCGTTGGGGATTGGGTTGGCTCGGTTGGGTGGTTGGCTTCGGTTTCAGGCTGCGTGACAGGGTTTTCAGGCTGCCCTTGTGCCACCGTTTCAGCGGCTGCGCTTGCGGTTGTGCCGTCGGTTTTATTTTCGGGGGCGGCGGGCGACGGCTCTGCGTTTTCAGGCTGCGCTTGCGCTGCGGGTTCTGGTTCTGCCGTTTCAACGCTTGCGCTTGTGCTTTCGTTTGCGCTTTCGTTCGCCGAGGCTTCGGGTTGCGCGCTGTGCTCTGTTGCCTGTGCTGCTGCGGGTTCTGCGGTCTGTTCTGCGGTTTCGGCCGCTGTGTTTTCAGGCTGCGTGTCGTTTGTGTTGGGCTCGGCTGCTTGGGTGGGGGCGGCGGGCACATTTTCCGCAGCCGTCGGTGTGTTGTTTTGTTCGTTTTCAGGCTGCGTTTGGGTTTCGGGTGCCGGGGTTTTTGATTTAAACAGTTTGTTAAAAAAGCCTAGCATGGAAGTGTCTCGTTCGGGTTGGTAAATGGGGGGCGATTGTACCCGATTTCAGGCTGCCCAGCGGTTGATTTGTGCAAATTTGCCGCTTGCGCCGCGGGCGGGAAAACGGGTTTTCAGGCTGCCTGATATTTTGCGCGCGCCTCTCTTTACCCACCTGATGCAATCCAGTATATTCCGACCGTTTCAGCCGTTTTCAGGCTGCCAACCATCACAAGGAAACCCCCGTGCTGCAAAACACCGCCACTCTGGAAAAACGCTATCAGCAATTCATCCAAACCATTTGCCAAAACGAGCAGGTTTTCGCGCTCAAATTGCCGCAGCAAGACCAATACGCCTTCCTGCCCTCCGCCCACGAAGAATACGAGGATGGCGAACCCGTTGGCGTGGTGTGCTTTTGGTCATCCGTCGCGCGCGCCCGCGATTGTTGCCGCGAGGAATGGGCGGATTATGAAATCGCCGCGTTTGGCTTGGCGGAATTTTTGGAAAGCTGGTGCTTGATGTTGGCGGGCGACGAGGCGCTGATTGGCGCAGAGCCGGACCGCAATTTGTTTTGCTCGGAAGTTGAGCCGATTGACGTGATTTTTGCCGCGGTTGCCGAACTCAAACGCATCGACAAAGATTTGCCGCTGCAAGGCTTTGACAACATCGCCCATTTGGAGCGCAAATTGCAGCAGATTTTGGCAGACGATTGATTAAGGCAGCCTGAAACGCGCCTTTGCCGTTTTCAGGCTGCCCATCCTTTTTTTAACCCACCTTATCCGCAAGAAAACCGCAAATGAACAAAAAAACCCTGATGGCCGGCGCAGTCGGCATCGCGCTCGTTGGCGCAGTCGGCGGCAACATCGTGGCCGGCAAAAAACTGGAAAGCGCGTATCACAACAGCTTTGACGTGCAAGACAAACGCTTTAAAGTGAACGTGTCCGAATTCAACATGGGTATGCTATCGGGCAGCGCAAAATGGACGGGCGAAATCACCGCCGATTTGTGCCACCCCGAATACCGCCCCGTTTTCCGCAGCGAAGACACCATCACCCGCGGCTTAACGGGCTACACCGTCGTTTCCAAAATCTACGCCCAAAACCCCGACAGCCCAAAAGAAACCCATCTGTTTGACATCCGCAGCCAAACCACATGGAGCGGCAATATCGACAGCGAAATCACCATCCCCGCCAACTCGTTCACCGAAAACAGCGGCACGCTTGCATGGGAACCCATCACCGCCGCGTTCACGCTCAAAAACGGCAAAGACGGCAGGGAAGTGCACAACCTGAAAATCAACATCCCCGGCATCACGCTCAAAGACCCGAAATTTAACGGCGCCATTAAAAACGCCAGCTACCAAGCCGACCAGCTCACCTTCGCCATGCTCGCATCAGGCAAAGCCAGCGGCAAAGTGGAATCCGTTACCTTTTCCATGGCAGGCAGCAACCCCTTTGAAATGAGCCTGAACAATTTGGAAAGCAGCGCCGATGTGGCAATCCAAAACGGCAAACTGATGTACACCAGCAGCAGCAAATTGGGCGATTTCAGCCTGCAAGGCAATCCGCAGCAACACGTTAAGCTGGAACAAATCCGCTACAACCTGAGCATGAAAGACCTGGATGCCAAAGCCTTTGAAATTCTGGCTGACTTGTTTAAAGCGCAAAGCCAACGCTGCGTGCCCGCTGCCGAGAGCGAAAAAGCCTTCCAAGATTTTCTCAAAGCACTGTTGCAATCGGGCGGCGCGTTTGAATCCAAAGACAACCAAATCGTGCTCAACGGCAGCAAAGCCACCATGCAATGGGAAAGCAGCTTCCCCGCCAATGTTGTCAGCGAAAAAATGACGGACGAGCAAGCCCAAGAGCTGTTGAAACAGACCAAAGCCCAAGGCGAAGTGCGCATTGACAAAAAATTCATCCGCGAAGGCTACAAAGCCTTTATGAACATCAGCGGCACGCCTGTGGACGATGCCCAACTTGAACAAGCCGTGCAGAGTTTTGAAAAAGGCATACTGGAACTCAACAACAGCGAATTCAAAGACGCCGTGCAAGCCAAAGCGGATGGCGAGCAGCTGGTGATTACGCTGACCAAAGAAGCCGGCAAGCTGCCCGCCTCGCTTGAAAAAACCATGCGCGACAAAGCACGCGCGGCATCAGAGATGGCGCAGTAAGCCATGCCGTAGCGCACAAAGCGGGATTTTTTCCTAAATAAAAGGCAGCCTGAAAATGAGAATGTTCATTTTCAGGCTGCTTGTTCTGTTTCCGGCCGGTTTGGGCAGCCTGAAAAGCGGTTTGAGATTGTGGTTGATTTGAAGTTTGTGAATGGGTGGTTGCTTATATCCCCGTGTGGTGGGGCTGATTTGTTAATGTAACCAAACTCCAACGGTGGGAAACGACTTCATCCCAAAACACTTTGCCAGGCTTCTTATACCCTAGGCAAACAAACCTGGCAGCACAACACGGATGCAGCCGCAAAACCATTTTGCAACAACTCAAAAAAGCCATACCCGCCGCACAATTTGCTACGCCGCCCCAAACCCAAGGCAGCCTGAAACCCGCATGCTTAAACAATCTTAACCTATCTTAAAAAACCGCTTCAATCTCCGCCATAAAATCGGTTAAAATCCCCACGTTTAAAAGCACTTTTTTAACACTCCAAGCG
>CAUQDE010000113.1:0-5842 GCA_963516425.1 uncultured Kingella sp. | reverse complement strand
GCGCGTTTCTTCGGGCAGGGCGCGGGTCATGTCGGTGTCAATAAAGCCAGGGGCAACGCAGTTCACCGTGATGCCACGGCTGCCCACTTCGCGCGCCAGCGATTTGCTAAACCCTTGCAGGGCGGCTTTGGCGGCGGCGTAGTTAGTTTGCCCTGCGTTGCCCATTGTGCCGACCACGGAGGTGATGGTAATGATGCGCCCCGCGCGTTGTTTCATCATGCCGCGCAACACGGCTTTGGACGCGCGATAAACGGATTTGAGGTTCACGTTCATAATCTCGTCCCATTCTTCTTCTTTCATGCGCATCAACAGGTTGTCGCGCGTGATGCCCGCGTTGTTCACCAAAATATCCAGTTTGCCGAATTCTTTTTCCACGTCGGCAATCAGCGCTTCCACACTGTCGGGCGTGGCGGCGTTGAGCGTGCGCCCTGTGCCGTTCCACGGGGCGAGGCGTTGGGCAATGGCGCTTGCGCCGCTTTCGCTGGTGGCGGTGCCGATAACGGTGGCACCTGCTTGGGCGAGGGTGTCGGCAATCGCCGCGCCGATGCCGCGCGACGCGCCTGTTACGAGGGCGATTTTTCCTGCAAGTGATGTAGTCATGGGGAAGTCCTTATGGTTGGTTGGAAAACGGAGGCAGCCTGCGTCGCGAAGCGGAGTTGCGAAACTAAAATAGGTTTCTGCACCATTGAAAAGGTGCAAACAAGGGTTTCAGGCTGCCTATTTGGATTTGCTTGCTATTATGGCTTGGGCAGCGTGATTTTCTGATGCGGTTCAATATCCAGCATATAGTGTATCCAGTTGCCGAAGCTGTATTTTTGCACAATATCGTCGGGCAACGGCTGATACGGTTGCTGCATCCATTCCAGCATGCCATCAAAATTCATGCCGTCCCACACAAAAATATTCTCGGGGCGATAAAAATCATACAGCTTGATTTTGGGATTGGTGGTAATCAGCTTTTTGCGATAAATCATCGCTTCAAACGGGCGAAACGATAAGCCGTTGTGAATGAGGTTTAAGAAATCCAACACCATGCGGCTATCTTGCAATGCCGTTAAATTTTCTAAAAATGTTTTCCCGATTGCCAACAGCTTGATGGATGGGCTGGGATAGTGTTCACGAAACTGCTCTTTTTCCTGATGCGAGGTGGGCGCAATGCTGAAATCCAGCTTTAAGCCATGCTGTTCTGCAAAATCTACAAAATTCGTAATCATTGCCACGCGCTCGGCAGAATGCGCGCCCACAAAGTAGCAATCGTATTGCGGCGGGTTAAGTGGGAAGGCGAGGCAATCAAAATAGAAATTGGTGGTGGGCAAAAAGCGCGGGTTGTTTTGCCAATCGGCGGTGTCAAACACAAAAAAGCGGTCAAAAAACTCGGTGCGCTGCCAAATGGTGGGGAAACGTGCCATGCCGTCCCATTGGTAGGCAACCATGCTTTTTTGCACGTTGTTTTTAACGGCGGCTATGGTGTCTTGGTCGTGCAAATCGGCACGAATAAACAGCGCGTAATCTACTTTGCCGATGTTGCGGATGTGGTTTAAAAAATTGGCTTTGAAAACTTGTTGTTTTAATTGTTCTTTAAAGCGATTTTTATCGCGCAAGATAATTTTGTGAAATTTGGCTTTTAACCGCGCCCATAGCGAGGGATAACGGAACTTGCCGCGTTGCTGGGCAAAATTTAAATAGATGACTTCAAAGCCATAATGCGCGAGGTTGCGCTCCACCAAGCGATAAATTTCTACATCGGCTGGCATGGCAAGCATAATTTTGGGTTTTGTATTCATGGTTTGCTGTTGGGAAGGGTGATTTTCTGATGCGGTTCAATATCCAGCATATAGCGTATCCAGTTGCCAAAGCTGTATTTTTCGCGGATGGTGGGGTCAATTTCTTGGTAGGGCGTGGCGATAAATTCGTCTAAACCATCCAGCGTTTTGCCGTCCCAGATAAAGATGTTGCTGGGATGGTAGAAGTCGTATTTGGCGGTTTCGGGGTTGGTGGTGATGAGTTTTTTGCGGTAGCCCAATGCTTCAAACGGGCGAAACGACATGCCTTTGTGGTCGGGATTTTTGAAATCCAGCAGGATGCGGCTGTGCATTGCGTCTAATAGGTTGTCGCGGAAGTCTTTGCTGTGGCGAATGGGGTGGATAGATGGATGGGGGTAGAGCGTGGGGTGTTCGGCAACGCCGCCATCGTGGATGTGGTAGATGGCGAAGTTGGTTTTAAGCCCTTTGGCTTGGGCGTATTGGGCAAAGCGCACCAGCGCGTCGCTGCGGTTGAGCCCCGGCCAATGGATGCCTGTGAAATAGACATCGGATTGGATTTCACCGATTTCGGGCATTCGGTCAAACCAAAAATTGGTGGCGGGCAGGGTGGTTAAGCCGTTGTGTTCGCCCACGTCGGCGGGGTCAAACACGTAGTTAATATCAAAGCAATGCAGTTTGTTGAAAATTTCGCCAAAGCGGTCTAGCCCATCCCATTGGTAGTTAATCATTTTGCCGCGTGTTTTGCTGCGAATCAGTTGCAGGATGTCTTCGTCATAGATGTCGCCGCGGATAAATAGGGCGTGTTCGGCGTTGTTTTGTTGGATGGTTTGGATGATGGTTTGTTTATGTTGCTCAATTTGTTTGAGATTGTTGGCACTGATAACGTGGAGTTTGGCTTCTTTGTCGCCGAGAATTTTTTTGCGGTATTTGATTTGGAATTTTTCGCGCAGGGTAGGGTGGCGGAAGATGTCGTTGTTGTCGGAAAAACTTAAATCGCACACGGTAAAGCCGTGCGCTTTTAGGTGTTGGATGATGAGTTTGTAGATGCCGTTGGTGGTGGGCATGGCGAGAAATAGGTTGCTCATTGGTTTGCGATGTTTGGTAAGGTGATTGGTGTATTGGGTTCAATGTTGAAAACGTAGCTTATCCAGTTTTCAAAGCTGTATTTGTGTTTGATGTGCCCGGGCAGCCTGAAATAGGGTTTTTTTAAAAATTCTATCAGTTCTGCGTGGTTGTTGCCTGTCCATACGAGGATGTTATCGGGGTGGTAGAAGTCGTAGTGGACGATGGTGGGGTTGGTGGTGATGAGTTTTTTCTCAAAGCCGATGGCTTCAAAGATGCGTAGCGATAGCCCGTAGTGTTTGGTGTTGAGAAAATCTACTAACACGCCTGCTTTTTGGGTGAGCAGTAGGTTTTCGCGGTAGGGCAGGGCATCTTGGTAGGGGAAGTATTGTATATCAGTTAGCCCTAGCTCGGCGCGGGCTTGGTCTAAATTTTTGGCGGCGATGCGAAAATCGATGGGCAGGTTAAGTTGTTTGGCGGCTTGGTAGAAGGCGCGGATGTCGGTAACGCGCTCTTTGTGGTGGGTGCCGATGAAAAACAGGCTGTGGTTGTTTTCGTGGTTTTCGGGTAGGCAGTCAAAATAGAAGCTGGTGATGGGGACGAGTTTTTCGGCGTATTCGGGACGTTTGCCGATGTCGTAGGGGTCAAAAAACATGAATTTGTCAAAATAGCAGATTTTGTAGAACTCGTGTTCCAAAAATTCCAGCGTTTCCCAGTTGTAATGCACCATCAGGCGGCTTTTGTCGCGCAGGGTTTGCATAAAGCTGCTGGGGAATACGCCGGGCCAAATCATAAAGCAGTAGTCGGCTTGCCCTTGGATGCGGTTGAGTTTTTGTTGGAACTCGGGCAGGTAGGGTTTGAACAGTTGTTCTTTTTTGTATTCGCGCTGGCGCAGGAGGTTGCGGTAGAACAGTTTTTTGATGCGTTGCCAGAGGCTGGTATAGACGAATTTTTGTTCTTCGTAGATAAATTCAACGACTTCAAAACCGTGGTAGCGCAGGTTTTCGGCAACGACTTGGTAGATGTTGAAAATGGGGGGCATGGCGAGAAGGACGGTTTTTTTGGTTTGCATGATAGGTGGATAGAATGGGGAGTTCGTTTTGCAGCAACTCGCGTTGCTTGTTTTCAGGCTGCCTTTTAGGGCATAGGCAGGCTGATGGGTTGATGGGGATGCAGGTTTAACACATAGCGTATCCAGTTGCCAAAGCTGTATTTTTCGCGGATGGCGGGGTCTATTTCTTGGTAGGGGGTGGCGATAAATTGGTCTAGCCCATCCAGCGTTTTGCCGTCCCAGATAAAAATGTTGCTGGGGTGGTAGAAGTCGTATTTTTGCACTTCGGCGTTGGTGGTGATGAGTTTTTTGCGGTAGCCGATGGCTTCAAAGGTGCGCAGCGATAGCCCTTTGTGGGTGCTGATGACAAAATCGGCAAGGATGTGGCTGCTGCGGGCGTAGTCTAGGTTTTGTTGGTAGCTGATGCCGTTGTGGAACTGGATGTTGTTCACGGGGTAGTGCTGTTCTATGTTTTGCGCGCCATCGCGGGCGATTTGGAAGTTGAGCGCCCAGCCTGCTTGCTCTGCGTGTTGGCAAAATTGGACGATGGGGGCGATGCGGTCGCAGCGGTGTGCGCCGAGAAAATAGATGCTGGGGCTGGTGGTTTGCGCGGGGGGCAGGTGATCAAAATAGAAACTGGTGGCGGGCAGTAGTTTGGGGTTGTGGGCGATGTCGTTGGGGTCAAAGGCGTAGAAGCGGTCAAACAGGGCGATTTGGCTTTGGGCGGCGGCAAAGCGGCTCATGCCGTCCCATTGGTAGTTCACCATTTGGCGGCTTTTTTGTTTGACTTGGCGCAGGAAGTGTTCGGGGTAGATGTCGGAGCGGATAAATAGGGTGTGGTCGTAGCGGGGGTGTTGGGCAAGGAGGGCGGCGATTTGGTGTTGTTTTTGCGCGATGATGTAGTCGCGTTTGGCGTGTGGGTTGCCGAGCAGTTTTTGCGCTTGCACGCGCAGTCGCGCCCAAAGGTTGGGATAGCGGAAGATTAGGGTGTCAAGCGAGTGGTCAATCACGGTGAAGCCGTGGTAGGCGAGGCATTGGGCGACGATTCGGGCGATGCCTGCGTCGTTTATCATGCCGAGGAATAGGATGGGTTTGTTGTGGGACGCGTTCATGGCTTTCAGGCTGCCTTTTGGGACGTAGGGATGATATTTCGCAAGGCGGCAATCATTTGCGTGGGGGTGATTTCTTGGATGTGTTGTTGAAACCAGATAATTTGTGCGTGTTCGCTTTTGGGATGCCAGTTGGCGTAGTTTTGTGGGTCTTGGCGGTATAGGCCGATGATGGGTTTGTCAAGCGCGGCGGCGATGTGGATGATGGCGGTGTCGGGGGTTAAAACGGCTTGGGCGTGGCGGATGAGGGCGATGCTGTCGTGGATGGTTTGGGTGTGGGGATACAGCGTGGCGTTGGGGTGGGCTTGGCAGAGGGCGGCGAGGCTGGGGGTGATTTCGGGGTAGGTGAGCAGGATGAACTGTTGCGCGGGAAAGGCAGCCTGAAAAGCGGTGAGCGTTTGGGCGATGGCATCCAAGCTGAATCGGCGCGAATTGGCTGCGCCGAAAAAGTTGAGCGCGATGTAGTTTTGCAGACCGTTTTGCTGCAAGAAATCCTGCACGGCGGCTTCGGATGCGGGGCTTTCGGGCAGCTCGGGCTGGGTGTTGATGGGGTCAAACCCGAGCAGGCGCAGGGCTTGGGCGTACACATCGGCGAAGTGTTGCTGGGTGTTGGCGATGTTGTGGGTGAACAGTCGGTAGTCGGCTTTGCCCAGCCCAACGTAGTGCGCGGCGTTTAACACGCGCAGCAGCAGCAAATCGCGTGGGCGCAGCGACAGCGTGGGGTCAATCACGGCATCGTATTGCCCTGCGAGCGATTTGCCGATTTGGTAATAGCTGAGGGTGGATTTGGGCCGAACTTCGTGCAACGCATCAATATGCGGATTGTTTTCAAACAGTTGCCGATTTTTCGCGCTGCA
>CAUQDE010000112.1:0-5844 GCA_963516425.1 uncultured Kingella sp. | reverse complement strand
CTTTGCCTTGATGCCGCTTGATTTTTTCGGGTAGCATACTTTTTAGGACACCACCAAAAATTTTTCATATGTTTTGCTTATATTACCTGGTTCACACATCTTATACCCATGTCGGATACCAAGCAGATTAGGGGTGGTAAACCCTAAGCTATAGTTTCCAAGAAACCAAGTATACTTATATAGTACAGTTTTAGTTTCCCAATCATAGTAAAGACGGCTCTCCAAATATGCATAACTGTTAAATGCGTAATAGCCTGAATCATAAACCAAAACACGCTTATGAGTTAGATAATCAAAATGATATTCAACGCCTTCAAAGTTTAAAGTCTGGGGATACTTTTGCTTTTCCTCTTCGGAAAGTTCACGTTTTGATTTCTCTTCGTAGTCGGCAAGTTTTAACCAAGCCTCATGCCCGCCCACCATTTCGCGCCATTTTTCGGGTTGTACATAAATGGTTAAGTTGGCTTGCTTGCAGGCTTCCTTGCCTGCTAAATAAGCACGGTAACCGTCAATAGTCAGATATAACCACCAACAACCAAATGTGAGCATAAAAGCAACGATGCACGCAACCAGCTTGTTTTTAATCAGTTTGAACGGCAAGAAGGTGGCAAGACAAACAATAATGAACCACAAGGCGAAAAACAAAACGACAACACCTAGCATAATTTTTCCTTTGGATTGAATGGTTGGAACTGCGCTAGCGAAGGCGTTTTTTCAATCCGCCTTTCTGCCATCCGCAGCAGTCGTCTGAATAAGCGTAAGCAAAAATGGAGCAAATGGGCATGGCTTGAATGGACTGGGCTGTTTTAGGCTGCCTCAGTGTTTATTGCAAGGGTTTCAGGCTGCCTATGCCTAAAACAAACTCTCGCCAAACAAATCTTGGCTGCTGGGCAACTCGCCGCGCTCATGCGCCAGCAGCCATTGTTTGCGCTGCAAGCCGCCTGCGTAGCCCGTTAGGCTGCCGTCCGAGCCGATGACGCGGTGGCAGGGGATGATGATGGACACGCGGTTTGCGCCGTTGGCGTTGGCTACGGCACGCACGGCGGTGGGCTTGCCGATGCGGTTGGCTTGTTCTTGGTAGCTGACGGTTTTGCCGTAGGGGATGGTTTGCAGGGCTTGCCACACGGCAGCCTGAAACGGGGTGGCGGGCGTGTGCAGGGCAACGCTAAATTGGGTGCGGCAGCCTGAAAAGTATTCGTTGAGCTCGGCTTCGGTTTGCTGCAAGTGGATGTTGTCGCCGACGGCGATGGAGCGTTGCAGCAGGCGTTGCAGGTCTTGCTGCTCGCGTTCAATACGTTTGCTGCCGACAAATTCCAGCAGGCATAAGCCTTGCTCGGTGGCGCAGACGATGATTTTGCCCAGCGGGCTGGGGAAGGTGCGGGTTTGGATGGCGGGCATGGCGGGGCTTTCGTGGTTGGATTGGGAAAGGCGGGAGATGGCGCTGGCGGCGGAAGTTTAGCGCGGGCGAAGCGTGGGTATGGCGGTGCAATGCCATGCAACGGTTGAATCTGCGGCAGGGTTTGGGCAGCCTGAAAGTGAATGGATGAAGCGAAACGGGGGAGAATTCGTTTTAGCTTCGCTACGCAGGCTGCCCTACCCAATTCCGTAGCCATAGCACGGCTTTGAGGCAGCCTGAAAACTTTATTGGTAAGCCGCCTGAAAATAACCACCGCCGTCATTCCCGCCTGCGCGGGAATGACGGCGGTGGTTATTTCTTGCTTCGTTTTGGGTTGGGCAACGTTTTCAGGCTGCCTTTGGTTTAGGATTTGGCTGGCTTTTCGGGGCGCGCCCAGCCTTCAACCGTTTGCTGGCGTGCGCGGGCAATCACCAGCTTGCCTGCGGCGCAGTTTTTGGTAATCACGCTGCCTGCGCCTGTGGTCGCCTTGTCGCCAATGGTTACGGGCGCAACCAGCACGCTGTTGGAGCCGATGCGCACTTCGTTGCCGATGGTGGTTTGGTGTTTGTTTACGCCGTCGTAATTGGCGGTAATCGTGCCTGCGCCGATGTTGCTTTTTTCGCCGATGGTGGTGTCGCCGATGTAGCTCAAATGGTTGGCTTTGCTGCCGCGCCCGATTTGGCTGTTTTTCACTTCCACAAAGTTGCCGATGTGCACTTCATCCGCCAGTACGGCGTTGGGGCGCAGGCGGGCGAAAGGCCCGATTTGTGCGTTTGCGCCGATGGTGCAGTCTTCCAAGTGGCTGAACGGGGCGATGCGCGTGCCTGCGGCGATTTTGGCGTTGTGGATGACGCAGTTTGCGCCGATGGTTACGCCGTCGCCCAGCTCGCAATCGCCTGTAAACACGCAATTCACGTCAATTTGCACGTCTTGCCCGTGTTTCAGGCTGCCGCGCAGGTCAAAGCGGCTGGGGTCCAGCAGGGTTACGCCGCTTTGCAACAGTCGTTGCGCTTGGTTTTGCTGGAAAATGCGTTCCAATTCAGCCAGTTGCATTTTGTTGTTTACGCCTGCGGCAAGATGATGCGCCGACACGGGCTGCGGCGTGATGGCAACGCCATCGCGCACGGCAAGGGCGACGACATCGGTCAGATAATATTCGCCCTGCGCGTTGTTGCTTTGCAGCGCGTTCAGCCAGCCGCCCAAATATTGATTGGGCAACACAAAAATGCCGGTGTTCACTTCGCGGATGGCTTTTTGCGCGGCGGTGGCATCTTTTTCTTCTACGATTTGCACCACTTGCCCGCGCTCGTTGCGGATGATGCGCCCGTAGCCCGTGGGGTTGTCCATGATGTCGGTGAGGATGCCTACGCCCTCGCCTGCGGCATCCAGCAGGGCGTGCAGGTTTGCCGCATCAATCAGCGGCACATCGCCGTATAGCACCAGCGTGCGCCCGTCTTGCGGCAGGTGTGGCAGCGCGGTTTGCACGGCGTGTCCTGTGCCCAGCTGCTCGGTTTGCTCCACCCAGTTTACGTTAGCCGCGGCAAGCTGTTGTTGCACTTGCTCTTTGCCATGCCCGATGACAACGTGGATGGCTTGCGGCGCGAGCGTTTGCGCGGTTTGGATAACGTGCGCGAGCATGGGTTTGCCGCCGATGGGGTGCAACACTTTGGGCTGGCGGGAATACATGCGCGTGCCTTTGCCTGCGGCGAGGATGATGATGTGTAGGGTCATGGGGGTTCCTTTGGGGGTTACTATAAGCAATACGGTTTCAGGCTGCCTATTGGGTTGAGGCAGCCTGAAAATCAGTTGGCGCGCGCTGCGGGCAGGCCAAACAGCGGCAGGATGTGTTCCCATTGCATGATTTGGGCGTAGTCGGCGGCGCTGTTGCCGGCGGCATCTTTAAGCGCGGCATCCGCACCGCGTTCCAGCAGCAGCTCCACAGCAAGCCCGTTGCCTGCGATGCTTTCGCGTTGCAGCATGGTTTGCCCATCTTCGCCGATGGCGTCGATTTCGCTGGGGTCTTCTTGGGCGAGATGCTCGGCGAGCATTTGGATGCCGTTGCGACACATGGGGTGTTCAATCAGGTTTTCAGGCTGCGTTTCCTGCCCTTGCACCAGCCAGATTTGCTCGGAGTCGCCAAAGTTGATGCCCCATGCTTGGTCGTGCTCTTGGCGCTCGGCTTCGCTCATTTGGGCGCGCAGGGCTTGGATGGTGAAGCCGCCATGCGCCACGCCGTCGCACACAAACAGCCAGTCGCTCAGCCGGCTCAGCGGCACGGCGATGTCGTCGCCCGAATTCAACAGGGTGAGGCGCTCAGGGTCGTTGAGCAGCGTGCCGTATAGCGTGGTGCCGTCAAAAAACAAATTGTTCGCCCACATGTGTTCGCTCACTTCTTCGCCGTTGATGTTTTCGGTGAACTCAATTTTGGCGGCATACATTTCCATTGCGGGCACGATGCGGCGGTTGTCCCACACCACTTCGCGCCAGAAGTATTTGAAATTGTGGCGCGCGCTTTGGATGGCACGGTGCATGGCGGGGTCGCTGTTTTCAGCGTAGAAAACGGGAGAGTCGGTCATGGTTCGGTCTTGCGCTTAGAGGGTTTGATGATTGCCAAACGGCGTTTCAGGCTGCCTTTAAACACGATAAAGGCAGCCTGAAAAAGGATGGGAATTATTCGCCCGTGCTCGGCAAGATGGCGTGCGGTTCGGGGCGCGCGCTGTGGTACAGGGTGTTTTGCGATGCCGCGCCGTTGGTGTAGTAAACGCCTGTTCCGGTGGGGTATTTTTGGCGAACGTGGGTTCTGCCGTCGTCGCCCGCATAGGTTTCCCATGTGCAGGCGGATAGGGCGGCGGTTGCGATGAGGGCGAGGATAAGGGGGGTGGTTTTCATGGGGTTGTCCTTTGTTTGGAAAGTGTATAGTGAATCGAATTTGAATGATTACTGCGTTGGCTCGCCTTGCTGTACTACTTGTACTATCTGCGGCTCGCCGCCTTGTACTCATTCAAATTGAATTCACTATAAATTATAGCAGATATGGTTGAGGCAGCCTGAAATGAGGGTTTCAGGCTGCCTCTGTGCGCATCGCGTTTAGCTGCAATCCCAAGTAAACAACGCGGCGGGCTGCAAAGTGCGGTGGAGATAGTCTTGGCAGAAATCGGACAGGGTGTTCATGGCGGTTCTCCGTGGCAAACAAAAAGAATGCGGATTGAATCGGTTGCAAAATCTCCGCCTGCGCGGGTATGGCGGCGGTTAGGTTTTCAGCCACTCTATGCAGTTTTCAGGCTGCCTGCGTCTGCGCATCCACCCATTCTCTAGGCAGTGCGCTGTCGTGCATTTCCAACACAAAGCCTTGGATTTCGCTTGGATAGCGACGGGCGGCTTCGGCGAGGATGTGGCGGTAAACGTGTTGGCTGAACACGTTGTCCTCTTCGTTTTCCGCCGTGAAACCGATGGTTTGCCATTTCTCGCCGTTGGAAACAATCTGCCAATCGCCAAATTGCAGGGCAATTTGACCGCTTTCTTCGCCCGCTGCCAGCCGCCAGTCGGCTTCGCTCCATTCGTACACGCCTTCCAGCTCGCGCTCGCCGGGGACTTCATCGTCATCCTCGTTTTCATAAGCGTCGGCATAGTCCCAAATTTCGCTGCCTGTTTCATATTCCAGCAGCAACTGCGGGTCGCTCACCGCTGCGCCTGCACCAAATTCAAACGACGCGCCTTCTTCAAAGCCGTGCACAAACAGCCAGCCGAAAGAGCGGGCGGTGTTGTGCGCACGATTGCTGGCGCGGATGCAGAAAATCAGGTGTTCAATAATGGCTTCAATGTTGGCGGGTTTCAGGCGGGCAATCTGCATGCGTTTTCCTAATTGGAGAGATTGACAAGGCTGGCTGTGATTTTCAGGCAGCCTGAAAAAACCGGCATTCTACCCGAAATCTGCCTGTAAAATAGCCAGCCTTGCCAACCAGATTAGCCCAAATTTCAGGCTGCCCTGAATATGAAACCTGCCCGCCCGCTTTCCACAAAAGGACATCTCATGACCGAAACCGAACGCCAAGCATGGCTGCAACTGGCTTTCACGCCCCACATCGGCGCGGAAAGTTTCGCCGTTTTGTTGCAAATGTATGGCACCGCCGGCGCCGCCTTGCAAGCGCCCGCCGAAGTCATCGCGCAACTGGGCAAGCAAGCCAAACACGCCGCCCGCGAATGGCACAACACAAGCCTCGCCCGCGCCGCCACCGAAGCCGCACTGCAATGGGAGCAACAGCCTGACTGCCGCCTGATGCTCGCGTGCGACAGCGATTACCCCGCCATGCTCGCCGAAGGCATCACCGCCCCGCCCGTGCTGTTTTTGCGCGGCAACCCCGAATGGCTGCATCAACCCAGCATCGCCATTGTCGGCAGCCGCCACGCCACCCCGCAAGCCATGCGCATCGCCCACGATTTCGGGCAAG
>CAUQDE010000111.1:0-5861 GCA_963516425.1 uncultured Kingella sp. | reverse complement strand
TGCTTTGCCCAATGCGCCCACAGTTGCAGCGATTGGCTAAATTTTTCGTTGATGGCAACGGCGCGGTTGATGCTGATGCTGCCATCGGCGGCTTGCGGGGTGTAGTTGAGTTCGCACAGCGCGGCGTGCCCCGTGCCCGCGTTGTTGCTTTCTTGCGAGCTTTCCAGCGCAGGCGCGCCCAGCCGTTCAAACACGGTGATGCTTTTTTCGGGCGCAAGCTGTTTGAGCAGCGTGCCGAGTGTGGCGCTCATGATGCCGGCGCCGATTAGGGCGATGTGGGTATGCGGGATGGATGATGCGGTCATGATGTGCTCCTGTGTTAAAGGGTTGGTTGTGTTTCAGGCTGCCTAACAAGGGCATGATTAGGCAGCCTGAAAACGATGTTGTGTCAAAAAAGCAAACGGCTGCAAGGCGTTAGTTCAAACCCTTGCCCTTGCGCTGCGCCCCCAAATCCGCCGCCGCAGTAAACAACACATCGGTGGACGAGTTCAACGCCGTTTCCGCCGAATCCTGAATCACGCCAATCACAAAGCCCACGCCCACCACCTGCATGGCAACATCGTTGGGAATATTAAACAAGCTGCACGCCACGGGAATCAGCAGCAGTGAGCCGCCCGCCACGCCCGATGCGCCACACGCGCTCACCGTCGCCACTAAGCTCAACAGCAACGCCATGCCAAAATCCACATGAATGCCTTGCGTGTGCGCCGCCGCCAATGCCAACACGGTAATCGTAATCGCCGCGCCCGCCATGTTAATCGTTGCGCCCAGCGGGATGGACATGGCGTAAGTGTCTTCATGCAAGCCCAATTTTTTTGCCAACGCCATGTTCACAGGAATATTGGCGGCAGAAGAGCGGGTGAAAAACGCAGGAACGCCGCTTTCGCGCAAGCAAATAAACACCAAAGGATACGGGTCGCGGCGGATTTTCCACCATACAATCAACGGATTGAACACAAACGCCACCAAGCCCATGCAGCCGAGCAGCACCATAATCAGATGCCCGTATTCCTGCGCCATGCGTTTGAAGCCCGTTTCTTCCACGGTAATCGCCACCAAGCCCATGATGCCCAGCGGCGCAAACCTAATCACGCCGCGCACAATCATGGAAACCGCGCCGGCTAAATCGCCGATGATGGTGTGGGTAACTTCGTTGGCATTGCGCAGCGCAAAGCCCAGCATCAACGCCCACGCCAAAATGCCGATGTAGTTGCCGCTGGATAACGCGCTAATCGGGTTGGAAACCAAGCTCATCAACACGTTTTTCAGCACTTCGGCGATGCCTGATGGCGGCGCAAGGTTGGTTTCGGGCGCGGCAACCAGCGTGAGCGTGGTGGGATACATAAAGCTCGCCGCCACCGCAATCACCGCCGCGCCAAACGTGCCGATTAAATACAACAGCAAAATTGGGCGCATATGCGTTTGCGCGCCTTCGTTGTGCTGGGCAATCGCCGCCGTTACCAAAATAAACACCAAAAACGGCGCGACCGCTTTGAGTGCACCCACAAACAGGCTGCCCAAAATGCCAACAGTGGGCGCAGCCGATGGGATAAATTGCCCGATGATGATGCCAATTATCATGCCGATGATAATCTGCCAAATCAGACCAATGCGGTTGTACCACGCGAGTTTTGCAGCGGGTTGGTTCATGCGATGCTCCTTGAAATGTAAAGATTTAAGTGAGATTTGTTAAGAGTAGTTTGCATTGTAGGGGAAATTAAAATGATTGGGCAATGGAAAATTGCGCCAGATGGGTTTTCAGGCTGCCTATATGGCTCAAAGGCAGCCTGAAACCCTGTGCTGCGTAAAGATGGTTGCGCCCTATTTTACAGATGTTTACAATGCCATCACCGTAATCGCTTTGGCTTTGGCGATTGTTGTAGCTTGAAGCGATTGCCCCGCTGCAAGCGGACAGCAGCACCCGCCCGTTTGCTTAGAACCTGTATTCGCTATTTGCCTAGGCAGATTTGATGACATAAAAGCGCGGATACAAAGCAAAAAGCGCAGCAAGGTTGGACACCTTGCGAGCATTTTTAACGCAGTAGCCGCGTTTTTAGGGCATAAAAGATGCCTAGGCAAACAGTGAATACAGGTTCTTAATCCCAACCCACCACAGGAGTGAACACAAATGAAAGCAGCACGTTTCTACAACAAAGGCGATATTCGTATTGAAGACATCCCCGAGCCCACCGTTGCCGCAGGCACAGTCGGCATCAAAGTCGCTTGGTGCGGCATCTGTGGCACCGATTTGCACGAATTTATGGAAGGCCCGATTTTCATTCCGCCTTGCGGCCATCCGCATCCCATTTCGGGCGAATCCGCGCCCGTTACCATGGGGCACGAATTTTCGGGCGTGGTGTATGCCGTGGGCGAAGGCGTTACCGATATTCAAGTGGGGCAACACGTGGTGGTTGAGCCCTACATCATCCGCGATGATGTGCCAACAGGCGAAGGCAGCAATTACCATCTGTCCAAAGACATGAACTTTATCGGCTTGGGCGGCTGCGGCGGCGGTTTGGCCGAGAAAATCGCGGTCAAACGCCGCTGGGTGCATCCCATTTCCGATGCCATCCCGCTGGACGAAGCGGCGTTGATTGAACCGCTGTCGGTGGGGCATCACGCTTTTGTGCGCTCGGGCGCGAAAGAAGGCGACGTGGCGCTGGTGGGCGGCGCAGGGCCGATTGGCTTGCTGTTATCCGCCATTTTGAAAGCCAAAGGGCTGAAAGTCATCATCACCGAACTGAGCAAAGCGCGCAAAGACAAAGCGCGCGAAGCGGGCGTGGCAGACTACATTCTTGACCCCAGCGAAGTGGACGTGGTCGCCGAAGTGATGAAGCTCACCAACGGCAAAGGCGTAGACGTGGCGTTTGAATGCACCAGCGTAAACAAAGTGTTGGATACTTTGGTTGCCGCCATGAAGCCCACGGGTAAAGTGGTGATTGTGTCTATTTGGAGCAAACCCGCCACCATCAACGTGCACAGCGTGGTGATGAAAGAGCTGGACGTGCGCGGCACCATTGCCTACTGCAACGACCACGCCGAAACCATCAAGCTGGTGGAATCGGGCAAAATCAACCTAAAACCGTTTATCACGCAACGCATCAAGCTGGATGAGCTGATTTCGGAAGGCTTTGAACGGCTGATTCACAATAATGAATCGGCGGTTAAGATTATTGTGAACCCCAATTTGTGATGGCAATCGCCGTGTGATGAGGCAGCCTGAAAAGCAGAATAAGCGGTTTCAGGCTGCCTTATTCAGAAACAAACCGTTTGGTATGCTGCCAAACGGTTTTTTGTTGGAGGATGGGTTTTCAGGCTGCCTCATTAGTTGAATAAGTTGAACAAACCAAAGGCAGCCTGAAACCGCTTATTCTGCTTTTCAGGCTGCCTATCGTCTGAAATCAGTGGTCGCACGCCGTGCGGTTCAACGCGCCATAACGCCCCACAATGCTTTGCAACTCGCCCGCCTCTTCGTTGCTCACCGACATAAACATAATATTCATGCGGGCAGAAGTTTGGCTGTCTCCCTCGCCGCCGCCCTGCACCACTTGGCGCGATGCCGCGTGCGGGAATTTGCCCAGCAAGCCTTTGATGCGGTGGTAGTCATCCTCGGGGATGCTCACGCGGGCGGAACAAGCGCGGTATTTGGCGCGCGGCTCGGCGGCTGCCGTTTGGGCTGTTTTGCCGCTGCCTGCCGACGGCGAAGCGCCCGTGTTGTTGGCGTTCGCATTGCGCTGCGGACGCACGGTGTTGGCGGTTCTGCCCACAATTTTGCCGATGGCGCTGCCTGCGGGCACGCCGTTGGTGGTTACTGTGCCGTTGGTGGAAACGGTGGTGGGCGTGCCGTTGCCTGTGTTAATGATGATTTGTTGTGGCGCTTGGGATTGCTGCGGCGCTTGCACGACTTGCGGCTGCGGTTTTTTGGGATTCATGATTTTATTGCCAACAAATCCCGCAAACACGATGAGATTAAGCGCCACCAGCGTGGCAAATATCCACTTCATTCTTATTCCTTATGGGCTGGTTGATGCTCTAACCAGTTGATTAAGCCAAAAATTACGAGATTATCTACAATTTTTACCTTATTGTCCAAACTAAATGCTTCGGGCAGCGCTTCGGCAATTTTGCGCGCGCCGCCGCCTGTGATGATGAGGTCGGTGGGCTGATTGTGGTTGCGTTCTTTGAGCCTTGCGTGCATCAGCAAAATAGAGCCGCACACCGCGTCCATCATGCCGGTGGCGATGGCGTTGGCGGTGGTGGTGGGAAAGGGATAGCGCTGCCCTTCGGGGCGGTGCAGATTGGCGGTTTTTTGCAGCAGGGATTCGTGCATCAGGTGAAACCCCGGCATGATGCTGCCGCCAAGATAATGGTTGTCGGCGGTAATCGCGTCGATGGTTACGGCTGTGCCGCAGCTTACGACCACGCTGGCGTTGTGGCTGAACTTGCGGCTGCCCAGCGCGTTGAACCAGCGGTCTGCGCCGTGTTCTTCGTGGTTGCGGTAGTGGTTAACCATGCCGAGCGCATGGGGCATGGAAGTGAGCCATTCGATGGGGCGTTGCAAACGGTAGGCGACCGTTTCGCGTTTCGCCACGCTGCACACCGATGAGCCCACGATGCGGGTGTCGGATTGCCCGTATTCTGCCCATTCGTGCGCCAGGCGCGACAAATCGCGGTAAGGCGCTTGCCCTGTCCGCAGGATGACACCGTTTTCCACCCATGCCCATTTGAGACGGCTGTTGCCGCTGTCCAGCAAAAGATAATGGTGGCTGTTGGCGTGCAGTTGCTCGGGGCGGCGCAGGCTAATTTCGCCGCTGGCGATGTGTTGCACGCCGCCGTAGTCGGTTTGCAGGCGCAATTCGCCGCGTTCGGTTACGCCCAGCACCTGCCCGTATTGGGTGATTTGGTCGCCGTGCAATAAATAAACGGTTTGGTTTTGGTCGCGGTGCGCCGCTTCATAGGCAGCCTGAAACGGGGCAAAGCCTGCTTGCGCGAATTGAGTCAGATGGCTGTGCAATTCGTTGAGCAAAACGTTGAACACTTCGGCGGTGCTGTGTTTGGCGCTCGATGCAGCCTGAAAAGAGGTGCTGTTTTCCGCCTGCTCGGGCACAAGAAAATTGATACCGATGCCGATAACGGCGTGGGTTTGGTTGTTGCTGCGCACGGTTTCAATCAAAATGCCGCCCAGCTTGTCCATACCGATAACAAGGTCGTTTGGCCACTTGATTTGCGCGGCACAGCCCAGTTGCGACAAGGCGCGTTGGCAAGCGAGCGCGGCAACCAACGATAATGCGCCCAGCTCCGATTGTGGCTGCTCAAATGTCCATCCCATGCTAAACATCAGACATTCGCCCAGCTGGTTGTGCCAGCTTTTGCCTTGCTGCCCGCGCCCCGCATTTTGCGTGTGCGCAGCAATCACGCGCCGATGAATCAGGCAGCCTGAACGCGCATCGTCAAGCAATAATGTGTTGGTGGATGCGGTTTCAGGCTGCACTTGCACGTCAAACAAAGGATGTTGTGTGTTTTCAGGCAAGAGTGCGATGGCTTTGGCAAGTTTCCAGTAACCATCGTTTTGACGCAGCAAACTATGCAAATGCTGCGGCGCTTGTTGCCATAAGCCGTTGAGCTGGGCAGGCGTGGTTTGAGCAATTTGAGCAAGCCCGGTTACATGGCGGGGTTTGCCGTCTGATAATGCGGTTAATAGAAGCAAAAAGGACATAATTGATGAAAATAGAAAAAGGCTGGATTCTACACTTGTTTACGAGATTTAGGGCGGGCTAAACAGGGGACAAACCCTTCGTCTTGCCAAAACAAAACCGCCGCGACATTAAGTCATGGCGGTTTGATGTTAGGTTGCGGTTGTT
>CAUQDE010000110.1:0-5921 GCA_963516425.1 uncultured Kingella sp. | reverse complement strand
CGCACCAAATCCGTGTATTACGTCGCCCGCGTCGCCCAGTCCTACCGCAAAGCGATTGACGACGCCGTGGCCGGCCGCCCCTTCGATTACAGCCTGCTCGCCGAACTGGAAGGCTTGGCCAACCGCGGCTACACCAGCGGCTTTTTGGAACGCCACCAAACGCAGGAATACCAAAATTATCTTTACGGACATTCCATCGCCAAGCAAAGCCAGTTTGTCGGGCAAATCCGCGAAGTGGACGCCGACGGCTGGGCAACGGTGGATGTGAAAAACCGCTTTGCGCTGGGCGACACGCTGGAAATCATCCACCCGCGCGGCAATCAGCTGATTGTGTTGGAACAAATGAAGCGCAAGAATGAGTTTGTGGACGTGGCGGCGGGCAATGGTATTCAGGTGAAAATCCCGAATATGCACGGGCGGGAGAAGGCGCTGGTGGCGCGGGTGATTCAGAATGATGGCGGTATTTCTGTATCAACATCAACGGGCGGCTGCGGCGGATAAAGCCGTGTGAAAAAAGGCAGCCTGAAATTTTGTTTTTCAGGCTGCCATCGCACATCAATCGTTCCACATAAAAACATTGGGGAAACAAATGATATACAAAAAAGAAAGTTTGGATACGTTTAGAATTGAACGCCATACTGGCAATAAAAGTAATTTTTTACGTTTGCGGTTATCTGAAAAACCATGCGCCACCCAAATCAACATACTCACGCTGCCTGAAAACGAAGAAGCCACCAATCTTCACGCAGATGAAATTCTGTTTTATGTGGAAGACGGCGTTAATGGGATATATGAGCAGTTTCAAAGAAAATTTCATATTGCCGAGATTTCATTTTACCCGTCTGACAGCCCGCCCGCCGACCGATATGCTTATCTTGCTTTTGAGTTGTTGAAATTCGTAATGCAGCAAGAAACGGAAACAGGTTAGAAGCCAACGGCAAGACAGCCTGAAAGCGTGAAATATCGTTTTCAGGCTGCCTTTTCATTCATCCCCAAAGGCAGCCTGAAAAGCGCCCCCGCCCTTTGCCCGCGCCCACCCCATAGTATAAAATCCGCCCTTCCCCAAACCAGCCCCACCCTTTTTCAGGCTGCCTCAACCCCTCCCATCCACCATCCCCAATCATCATGCCATTCCCCAAAATCCCCCCTCGCCAAGACCCCCGCTGGGCTGTGCTCGGCTTGCAACTTACCTTTCTCGCGTTCGGCATCCTGTTCTGGGGCTTCAACCGCAGCCCGTGGCAAATCGCCGCCATCGTCGCCACCTCCGTGCTCACCGATTTAACCCTGCACACCATCCTGCGCCGCTCCACGCCGCTGTTTCCGTTGAGCGCGGCGATTACAGGCACCAGCCTATCCATGCTCACCAATTTCGCGCATGGCATTTGGTTTGCGCTGCTGCCACCGTTTTTCGCCATCGCGTCCAAATATTTGTTTACCGTAAACGGCAAGCATATTTACAACCCATCGCTGTTTGGCATTGTTGCCGCGCTGTTTTTTGGTGGCGGCATGATAACGCCATCGCCCGCCTATCAATGGGGCGGCTCGGGCGTGGTTGCCTTTTTTGTTGCCACCGCCGCCATCATGCTGGTGCGCGTGAACATCCATCGCGCATGGCTGATTGGCTCGTTTTTGCTGTTCTACGCCGCCCAAGTGGGCTTGCGCGCCTATATTCTGCGCCATCATATCCCCGCCGAAACGCTGTTTATGGGCGCGTTTACCTCGCCCGCGTTTTATCTGTTCGTGTTCTTTATGCTGCCCGACCCGCCCACGTCGCCCAGCGGCAAAAAAGCGCAAATCGGCATGGCGGCGATTATCGTGGTGATAGACCTTGCGCTGCACAAATTCCAACAATTCTCCACCCTGTTCTACGCAGGCTTTGCCTATTTCACCCTGCGCGGCATTTATTTATTCTGGCGCGCGCGTCGCCAAAGTGAGCGAAGCAGCTGGGGCAACATCATCCGCAGCAAATTTCAGGCTGCCTTAGCCATCGCCATCATCAGCGCGGCGGGCATTGGCGCATACAAAGCCAGCCATCCGTTTGCAAACAGCCAAGACATCGGCTTTAAGCTGGTGTCCATCCCCGCCAGCCAAAGCGGGCTAACAGGCGCGCAAGGCGATATTTTGGAGCGCACCGACCCGCAAATGCGCCACGTTGCCAAATGGCTGCTCTCGGTGGGCGATGCAGGCGCGGTGGCAGATGTGAACCAAGACGGCTTGCCCGATATTTTCCTCACCCAGCCGCTCAAAGCCGAAGCTGACCGCGCCCAGCTTTATATCAACAAAGGCAACTTCCAATTTGAAAAATTCCCCCTGCCGCAGCTGGATGCCAACCGCAGGCAGCCTGAAACCCACGGGCTGATTGCTTCTGCCACATGGCTGGATTTTGACAACGACGGCGACCAAGACTTGCTGCTGGGCGTAGGCTTTGGCAAAGGCATTCTGCTGCGCAACGAGTTGGCGCAAACAGGCAAACTCGGCTTCACTTCCATCGCCGAACAAGCGGGCATCGCCCCCTATCAAATCAGCACCGCCGCCAATGTGCTGGACTACAACCAAGACGGGCTGGACGACATCATCATCGGCAACGTGATGCAACGCTATCTGCCCGATTACGACAGCCCGCAGCCGTATAACATTTTCAGGCTGCCTAAAGCGCAATACGCGGGCGACAGGCGGATGTTTAACGTGATGCACCGCTCGTGGCACAACGCCGATAACGCCGATGAAAACTGGCTCTATCAAAACATGGGCAACGGCACATTCCAGCTCGTCCCCGCCGCCGAAAGCGGTTTGCAAGGCAAGCATTGGACGATGGCGATTGGCGCGGGCGACCTAAACGCCGACGGCTACCCCGACCTATACATCGCCAACGACTTTGGCCCAGACGAGCTTTACATCAACCGCCAAGGCAAAGGCTTCCAAGCCATACGCGGCGCATTTGTTGGCAGCATCGGGCGCGACACCTACAAAGGCATGAACGCCACCATCGGCGATGTAACAGGAGATGGCAAGCCCGATGTTCACGTTTCCAATGTGCACGAAAAACTGCAAGCCGAAGGCAGCCTGCTGTGGGTAAACCAAAGCCAAGCAGGGCAAGCCGATGCCGCCATGTTCCAAGACCAAGCCGCCAAGCGCAACGCGCTCAACGAACAACGCTTTGGCTGGGGCGCAACCTACGCCGACTTCAACCGCGACGGCAAGCTAGACATGGCGCAAGCCAACGGCATGGCAGACGACGCCTACGACAAAAAAGAAACCCGCTGTCCCGATTATTGGTATTGGAACGCCCAAATCGCCCTAACCAACCCCGATGTGCACGGCTACGCCGACCGCTGGGCAGACGTGCGCGGACGCTGCGTGTTTGGCAACGAAGCCAACAGGCTCTATCTCAACCAAGGCGACTACTTTATTGATGTCGCCAAACAAGCAGGCGCAGACTACACAGGCACATCGCGCGGCATGATACACGCCGATTTTGACAACGACGGCGACCCCGACCTGCTCGTTACCCACATGACCGCTGCCCCCACGCTCTACCGCAACGACAGCCAACCTGCCGCATGGCTCGGGCTAGACCTAGTGGGCAACGGCAAAACCTGCGCGCGCAATGCCTACCACAGCAAAGTTGTCGCCTACCCCGCCAACCAGCCGCCCATCGCCCGCGAAGTCTATGCCAACAACGGACTGGCTGCCCAAAGCGACCGCCGCATCCTATTTGGCTTAGGCAGCCTGAAAGACAAAAAAATCCGCATCCAAATCCAATGGTGCGGACACGGCAAAGCGCAAGAGATGGAATTGACAACAGGGCGTTATCATCGGGTGGAGCAACCATAGGTTTACCGCCGTGGGTTTACCACCATGGATTTACCGCCCCGTTGTAGGGCGTGTGGCTTTGCCACGCACCGTTTAGCGAACGCCGCCAAACTCCTTTTCAGGCTGCCTATGGCGCAGCGATGGCTTTTCGCCCAACGCATTACGCATTACACTAACGGCAGCCTGAAAGCACTGTTCCGCTAGACCATAACGCACCAAAACCGTTTTCAGGCTGCCTTAACCAGCAAAATTGTGCGTTTTATCTGATTGCCAAATACCATTGCCAAGCAAATAACGAATGGCGATTTTCATTTCACTCGTTTGATATTTAAGGCAGCCTGAAACGGCATTTTGCCAACGGCAGAAATAGTTATTTAAAGACACTATTGTTATTTTAAGGACGTTAGATTGATTATGAATAATCCGCAATTTTTTTACAAGATCATAAGCCTCATACCACACATTTATGTTTCTTTAAAATTCCATTTAATGAGATGGTGTTACGCTTTGAGCAAAGATTACAAGAACTTGGTTTGATATGGGGGTGGACGGTAACTTACCAAAAACTATCTGATGACCTCAGTTTGTCGGATAAAATTAAAATGTTAGAGCCTTGTGTGATTTTACATAACAAAAATCTTATTTTGGAGACCGCTTCTGAATGGTGTGTCTATATGGAAAATGGACCTTTAGGCACAGAGGTATTTAACCAACCCGATTATTTATCCAGAACATGGGCGGTGGAGAACATCAGCTTATATCTTTCTCCAAATTTTAAGAAAGATGAATTTGGTGCGGTTATGTTTCATTGGCAAAATGGCGCCAATAAAGTTTCAGAATATGCAGTAGAAAGCAGAACGATTATGGTGCATAAAGAAACCAGCAAAATAACTTTTGAGCAAAGTGGGAAACCTTTTGTATTTGAGGATTTAGCTAGCTATGAAAAAAGAATCAAAAAGGAGCGATTAACGGTTGATATGGTTGCTGAATATTGCAAACATTTTAATATTGATTTGTTTAACTTGGATTTTTATAAAGGACGTGCAGCATTATTTACAACCCATAAAAAATAGAAGCTTCAACAAAGTATTGAATTATTCAGGCAGCCTGAAAAGCCAAAATCCCCTTTTCAGGCTGCCCTTACCCCCCAACCCGCTCCCCACCATGAACACCCAAGAACCCCGCCCCCACCTCCGCTTCTGCCTCGCCACCCTTGCCCTCGCCCCCATCCTGTTCACCGCGCTGCACGACCTGATTGCCCTGCTGCTGCACCGCCCCACCGCCAATCTCAACACCACCCAACACCACCAACGCCAATGGCTCGCATGGGACAGCCAACTGCTGTTTGCCGCCCTGATTATCTATCTGCTCAACGCCATCATCGCCTTTATTCTCGCCCGCGCCGCCCAGCAAAAAATGATGCGCCGCCAAATCCACTACGCCCTTTATCTCGCAGGCAGCGGCACGCTCCTAGCATGGCTATTTGGCGCAGCCCTTGCCTCCGCCACAGGGCTGGGCGCACGCGCCGCCAACGGCTCATGGCTGTTAATCTACGCCTCCACCATCCTTATCATCGCGCTTGCCACCCTGCCCAAACAACTCACCCGCGCCCCCGTGCAAACCATCACGTTCCACAAAACCATCCGCCGCAAGCCCAAATGATTTTCAGGCTGCCTCAATGGGGCAGCGGCTCGTTGCCAATAAGCATCTAACCTGTCTTCAAACTGCTTAATCCATCACAAACGTTTGATGCTGCTGCCTCTCCCCTACGTCCAGCCGAACGCAGCATCCTTTTTTCGGGAAAAAGCGTGCGCTTGTCCGACGGCGCACGAAGTGCGACTAGTTCGCACGCGCCGAAAAAAGGATGCAGCCTTCGGGAAGTACCTGCACGTCGGGGTCGCCTTTCTTTGCTTACTTTCTTTGACGAAGCAAAGAAAGTAAGTCGCCTGCGCCGCGATAAGGCGCAAAGGTCAATCCATCAGAAACATTAACCGAAGCACTGCCAACGCCATTTGAGCGTCGCCAAACTTCATTTCAGGCTGCCTCATCCCTATATTCCAAAAGGCAGCCTTGCCCCTTTGTCCAAATCTTTGATTTGGGTATAAAGG
>CAUQDE010000109.1:0-5967 GCA_963516425.1 uncultured Kingella sp. | reverse complement strand
TGGTGCAGGGCTTTGATGTCTTCGCTGCTTTCTATGTTGGCAAGCAGTTCTATTTCTTCGTTGTCTTGGGTTTGGGCGGCGGTTTTTTTGAGTTTGTTCAGCGCGCGTTGTTGGCTGCGGTAGCTGGCTTGTTGATGGCGATATTGGGCGAGGATGAGTTCATCGGGGGCGATAACGAGCGTGCCGCTGATGCCGTCCACAATCACCCATTCGTGTTCGCGAATCAGCCGCCGCGCTGCGCCCAGCCCGATAACGGAGGGGATATTCAGGCTGCGTCCGAGGATGGCGGTGTGGCTGGTGGGGCCGCCCATGTCGGTTACAAAGCCTTCGATGCGTTGGTCTTTGAAGTGGATGGTGTCGGCGGCGGAGAGGTCGTGGGCGATGAGGATGATGTCGTCCAGCAGCGTGCCGTCTAGGTTGAGTTCGGTGCTTTGCCCGATGAGATTTTTTTGGATGCGTTCAACGACTTGGAGCATATCTTGTTTGCGTTGGCGCAGGTATTCATCGTCGATTTCGTCAAATTGTTGGGCGAGACGTTCGCTTTGGATTTTTAACGCCCATTCGGCGTTGATTTGCTGTTGTTCAATAATATCAATGGGTTCACGCGATAGGGTGGCATCGGTGAGCAGCATCAAATGCAGCGAGATAAATGCGCCCAGCTCGGTGGGGGCGTTTTCGGGGATGTTGCTGCGGATTTGTTCTAGCTGCTTGCGGGTGGTTTTGATGGCGGTTTCAAAGCGGGCGGCTTCGGCGGGGATTTCGCCATCGGCAAGGCTGATTTGCGGGACTTCGGAGGTGTTGCGGCGGATAAGGTGGGCGCGCCCGATGGCGATGCCGCTGCCTGCGGGGTAGCCGTGGATGACGAGCATGGTTATTCTCCTTCGCCGAAGTAGTCGTTAATCAGCGCGGTTAGGGCTTGGACGGCTTGGGCTTCGTCTGCGCCGTCGGCTTCGATTTGGATTTGGCTGCCTTGGGCGGCGGCGAGCATCATCAGGCCCATGATGCTTTTGCCGTTGATGCGTTTTTCGCCTTTGCTGACCCAGATTTCGCTTTGGTATTGGGCGGCGGTTTGGACGAATTTGCTGGATGCGCGGGCGTGCAAGCCGAGTTTGTTGATGATGGTGAGGGTTTGGGTTTGCATGGCGGGGCTTTCGGGGTGGGGGTGGAGATAGGTTTCAGGCTGCCTTTTTTTAGGGGAGGGATGGGCAACCTGAAAATGAGCTGGGAGCTGGGGGCTTGGTGATTGGCGTTAGTTAATGGAATGAGCTGTTGTGCTTTTCAGGCTGCATCAGACGATTGAGGCAGCCTGAAAATATTATTTGGGTGGCGTGGCGTGTTGTACTTTGGGCGATTGTATTTCAGGCTGCCTCAATAAGGGGGCTTGATGGTAAGGCAGCCTGAAAATGGGTTGGAGCTTGCTGGTTGGCGTTGGTGGCATCAGCCGTTTGGTTTTTCAGGCTGCCTTTGGTTGATTGAGGCAGCCTGAAAACTTATTTGGACGCTTGCCATTGGGTGTAGGGTGGTTTATGCGACAAGGTTCAGGCAATGGTGCGTGGCAAAGCCACACACCCTACGTGCTTTGTGGTAACCATAGCAGCCTAAAAATATGTTCAGGGCGATTTTGCTGCTTGGGGCAATCAGCCATCGCCATGCGATTTTGCGTTTTCAGGCTGCCTCTATACCGCGCAGCCCGTGGGCGGTTCGTTAAACGCGAGGATGCCGTTGATGCCCGCTTGTTGCACGGTTTCGGTGAATCGGGCAAGGTCGGTGCTGTGGGCGCAATGGGTAAGGGCTTTAATCAGCATGGGAGCGTTGAGCCCTGTAACCATGCTGGTTTGCTGGGGCACAACGAGTTTGAGCGCGGCGTTGCAGGGGGTGGCGCCGAAGATGTCGGTGAGAATCAGCGTGCCGTGGTTGGGCGCGGTGCGGGCAAGGTGGTCTTGGGCGCGTTGGATGATGGTGGTGTGGTCGTCGCTGGGTTGAACGTGCAGTTGGTGGATATGGCTAAAATCGCCGTGGGGCAGGATGTGGTGAGCAAGGGCGGTGTAGGCGGTGCCGAGGGTTTCGTGGGCGATGATGAGCAGGTTAATCATGGTGGGCTTGTGTGGATGGGAATAGGCAGCCTGAAAACGGCCGGGCGGGTTCAATTGAGATGGGGCGTGGCTTTGCGCGATGGCGTTGCCGCGCCCCAAGCGGGCAAATTGTAATGCCTTTTCAGGCTGCCCGATGCTTTTTTGCATGAAGCATTTTCATGTTGATTGCGTATTTTTCGGATTTGTATTTTGGTTGCGGCTTGATTATAGTCTGCCGCTTTTTGTTAAAACGGATTTTCAGGCTGCCCCGCATCGCCCGCGCAACGGGTTTTCAGGCTGCCTGTGGGAGCGCGATATGGATTTGAAACAACAGATTCGACAACGCCCGATGACGGGTTTTCAATGGCTGGTGGTGGCTTTGGCGGTGGCGCTGAATATGCTGGACGGGTTTGACGTGCTGGCGGTGGCGTTCACGGCGAAAAGCATCAAAAGCGAGCTGGGCTTGACCGGCGGGCAGATTGGCTCGCTGATGAGCGCGGGCTTTGTGGGCATGACGGCGGGGTCGCTGCTGCTGGGGCCGCTGGCGGACAGGCTGGGCCGCCGCCCTATGTTGATGCTGTCGGTGTTGCTGTCGGCGGCGGGAATGCTGCTGACGGTGTGGTCGCATTCGATGGCGTGGCTGGTGGCGTCGCGCGTGCTCACGGGCTTGGGCGTGGGCGGGATTTTGCCGTGCACCAATGTGTTGGTGAGCGAGTATGCGAATAAAAAATGGCACGGCTTGGCGATTGCGGTTTATGCCTCGGGCTTCGGCGTGGGCGCGATGGTGGGCGGGATGTCGGCGGTGATGCTGCAAACGCAGTACGGCTGGCGCTCGGTGTTTATGGTGGGCGCGGTGCTTACGGCGATGGCGTTTGTGGCGTTGGTGGCGTTGCTGCCTGAAAGCGTGGATTATCTGCTCAACCGCCGCCCCGCCGATGCCAAGGCGCGGCTGAACGCGATTGCGGCGAAGATGGGGCTGCACGGCGATTGGGCGTTCTCCGAGGCGAAGCATCGCGCGCGCGGCGTGTCGGTGTTGCGCTTGTTCCAAGCCGATTATTTGAAAACCACGCTGCTGATTTGGTTGGCGTTCATTGCGGTGATGGCGGCGTATTACTTTATCAGCTCGTGGACGCCCACGCTGCTGGAAGAGGCGGGCATGAGCAAGGCGAGCAGCCAAACGGTGGGCATGGCGATTTCCATTGGCGGGGCGGTGGGGTCGCTGTTGTTTGGCTTTTTGGTGAGCCGCTGGGGCGCGCGCACCATGCTGCTGGCGTTTGCGGGCTTGGCTGCGGCGGCGGTGTGCGCGTTTGTGCCCGCCACGGCAAATTTATCGCTGGCTTTGGTGTTGGCGGTGGTGCTGGGCGCGCTGTCCAACGGCTGTATCGCGGGCTTGTACACCATCAACCCCGCGCTGTGGGAAGCGGATTTCCGCAGCACGGGCGTGGCGGTGGCAATTGGCGTGGGGCGCATTGGCTCAATGGTGTCGCCTGTGCTGGTGGGGATGCTGCTGGATAATGGCTGGCAGAAAAATCAGTTGTATTTTGGCGCGGCGGTGGTGTTGCTGCTGGCAATGGCGGCGGTGGCGGGCTTGAAGCAGCGGGTGTAGCGGGGTAACCCGGGCAGCCTGAAAACCGATACGGCAGGGCTGAACGGGTTACGTTGTTTTCGCTTTGCATCAGCGCGTAAACGGGTTTCAGTCCCGCCACACCGGGTTTCAGGCTGCCTTTTCCGGTTGGTTGGGTTGGTTGCCCGCTGCGTTGCCATCGGCAGGACTGCGGCGGGAATAACGCCATCGGCTTTTGAGCCGATTTTTTGTTTTTCAGGCTGCCTAAACTATAATCCCCCCTTTTCACGCCCCGCCCGAGCCCGCCATGTCCAAACCTATCTCCCCCATGATGCAGCAATATCTCAACATCAAAGCCGAGCACGCCGATAAGCTCGTGTTCTACCGCATGGGCGATTTTTACGAACTCTTTTTTGACGACGCCATTGAAGCCGCCAAGCTGTTGGACATCACGCTCACCACGCGCGGGCAAATCAGCGGCAAGCCCATCAAAATGGCAGGCGTGCCGTATCACGCCGTGGAGCAATACCTCGCCAAGCTGGTAAAACTCGGCAAAAGCGTTGCCATCTGCGAGCAAATCGGCGAACCCGTGGCGGGCAAAGTGGTGGAGCGCAAAGTGGTGCGCATCATCACCCCCGGCACGCTCACCGACAGCGCATTGCTGGAAGACAAACAGCCCAACCGCATCGCCGCGCTTGCCGTGCTGAAAAAACAAACCGCGCTGGCATGGGCGGCGCTGGAAAGCGGCGAATTTAAAGCCAAAATCATCCATGCCGACCAGCTTGCCGATGAACTCGCCCGCCTGCAAGTAGCCGAACTGCTCGCCCCCGATAATTTCAGGCTGCCTGAACACATCGCCAGCCAAACCAGCATCACGCGGCTGAACAACTGGCAATTCGCCCCCGACACCGCGTTCACCTTGCTCACCCAATACTTCGGCAGCCAAGACCTTGCCGCCTATGGTATGCAGCCTGAAAACCATCCCGCCGCCATCGCCGCCGCAGGCGCATTGCTCAACTATCTCAAACTCACCCAAAGCCAGCTGCCGCCGCATCTGGATGCCATCACGCTAGAACAAGAAAATCAATACATCGCCCTAGATGCCGCCACCCGCCGCAACCTAGAAATCACCACCACCCTATCAGGCAAAAAATCCCCCACCCTGTTTTCCACGCTGGATAACTGCGCCACCCACATGGGCAGCCGCCTGCTCGCCCAATGGCTGCACCACCCCCTGCGCAATCGCGACCACATCCAAGCAAGGCTAGACGCCGTCGCCGCCCTATTAGCCAGCGAGCAAAACCTATCAGGCAGCCTGAAAACCATCGCCGACCTAGAACGCATCGCCGCCCGCATCGCCCTAGGCAGCGCACGCCCGCGCGATTTATCCGCCCTGCGCGACAGCCTGCTCGCCCTCGCTACTTTCAGGCTGCCTCAAAGCCCCTTGCTGCAAACCCTAGGCGACAGCTTCCCCGCCACCGCCGCCATCGCCGAGCAACTGCACCGCGCCCTGCTGCCCGAGCCATCCGTATGGCTCAAAGACGGCAACGTCATCAACCACGGCTACCACGCCGAGCTAGACGAACTGCGCCATTTACACACCCACGGCAGCGAAACCCTGCGCCAAATGGAAGAACAAGAACGCCAAAGCACAGGCATAGGCAGCCTGAAACTAGAATACAACCGCGTACACGGCTTCTACATAGAACTCAGCAAAGCCCAAGCCGAACACGCCCCCGCCCACTACCAACGCCGTCAAACCCTCAAAAACGCCGAACGCTTCATCACCCCCGAGCTCAAAGCCTTTGAAGACAAATACCTAGCCGCCCAAGAGCGCAGTCTCGCCCTAGAAAAACAACTCTACGAAGAACTGCTGCGCCAGCTGCAAGCACAACTCCCCCAAATCCAACGCAGCGCACGCGCCGCCGCCACACTCGACGTACTCAACAGCTTCGCCCACACCGCACGCACGCACCACTACACCGCCCCCCAGTTCACCGACCACAGCAGCCTACACATCCAAAACGGCCGCCACCCCGTAGTAGAACAACAAGTCCAACACTTCACCCCCAACCACACCCAGCTCACCCCCAAACACCGCCTTACCCTGCTCACCGGCCCCAACATGGGCGGCAAATCCACCTATATGCGCCAAGTCGCGCTCATTACCCTGCTTGCCCACACAGGCAGCTACGTCCCCGCCGAAGCCGCCACCATCGGCACCATAGACCAAATCCACACCCGCATCGGCGCATCCGACGATTTGGCAGGCAACCGCTCCACCTTTATGGTAGAAATGTCCGAAACCGCCTACATCCTGCACCACGCCAC
>CAUQDE010000108.1:0-5986 GCA_963516425.1 uncultured Kingella sp. | reverse complement strand
GAAGCAAAGAAAAGTAAGTGCCCCGCTGGCATGAAGCGCATGGTTAAAGCTACACCCAAAGCCAACCACAAAGCAGTAACCCCATTTTCAGGCTGCCTGAAAGTTCCCCAAAAGGCAGCCTGAAAGTTCCCCAAAAGGCAGCCTGAAAACCACCCCAATGGAGCGTCGGCGGCTCGCCGACATCTTGGCAAACCAGCCACGCTCTGTTTGAAGCTGTTGGCGACGAGCCGTCGCCGCTCCATCCCATTTCAGGCTGCCTTACTAGTTAGCAGCAATCCCCCCTACCCCATCCCCCAAAGGCAGCCTGAAAACCAAAATTGCCAAGCAAGCCACACTCACCCCCAAATCCCACACACAAAAAAAGCAGCCCAAAAACGCACCAAACACATTTTCAGGCTGCCCATCTATTCACTTCAATCAAATCCTACTTCGCAAACTTCTCCAACGCCACCACAGCAGGCAATTCCTTGCCTTCCAAAAATTCCAAAAACGCGCCGCCACCCGTTGAGATATAGCTGATTTTATCGGTTACGCCAAACTTAGCGATGGCCGCCAGCGTATCACCGCCGCCCGCGATGGAAAACGCCTTGCTCGCGGCAATCGCTTCGGCAACGGCTTTGGTGCCGCCGGCAAAGTTGTCAAATTCAAACACGCCAACGGGCCCGTTCCACACAATCGTACCCGCGTTTTTCAGGATTTCTGCCAAGCGCGCGCGCGATTGCTCGCCGATGTCCAAAATTTGCTCGTCCTTGCCGATTTGGTTCACATCGCGCGGCAGCGGCGCGGCGGTTTCGGAAAACTCGGTTGCCACAATGCAGTCCACAGGCAGCGGAATCGGATTGCCGCGCTGCGCCATTTTTTCCATAATCGCGCGCGCTTCGTTCACCAAATCGGCTTCCACCAACGATTTGCCCAATTCTTTGCCCTGCGCCAGCAAGCAAGTATTGGCGATGCCGCCGCCCACAATCAGCTCGTCCACCTTGTCCGCCAAGCTGTTGAGAATGGTGAGCTTGGTGGACACTTTGCTGCCCGCCACAATCGCCACCAGTGGGCGGGCGGGGTTTTTCAGGGCTTTGCCCAGCGCGTCCAATTCTGCTGCCATCAAAATGCCCGCGCAGGCAAGCGGCGCGGCGGCGGCAACGGCTTCGGTGGACGCTTGGGCGCGGTGGGCAGTGCCAAAGGCATCGTTCACAAAAATATCGCACAAGGCGGCGTAGGCTTTGCCCAGCTCGGGGTCGTTTTTCTTTTCGCCTTTGTTAACGCGCACGTTTTGCAGCAACGCCACTTCGCCCGCTTTCACGCTGGGCGGATTGTCGCGCCAGTCGTTCAACACTTTAACTTCCTTGCCCAGCAGTTTGCCCAAACGCGCGGCAACGGGGCCGACATCGTCTTCGGCGTGGAACTCGCCTTCGGTGGGGCGACCCAAGTGGGTCATAACGATGACGGCTGCGCCATTGTCCAAGCAATATTGGATGGACGGCAGCGATGCGCGGATGCGGGTGTCGTCGCTAATTTTGCCGTCTTTAAAGGGGACGTTTAAATCGGCGCGAATGAGCACGGTTTTGCCGTTGACATTTTGGTCGGTGAGTTTGAGAAATGGCATGGAGAAGTCCTTTGTAAGGGGTTGGGAAAGGGGTTTCAGGCTGCCTTAATCGGCGAAGCGGGCTGATAATAGCTGCCGTATTCCTGCTCTATTTGCTGCAATAAGGTTTTAGCAGGCAGCGGCAACCAATCTGAGGAAAGATTAAATTCTGGCTGGCTAAGAAATGCTTTGTGTTCATGTGGCGGGATGTTGGCAAGATACGGCTTGGGGTGTTTGAGTTTAATGGTTAAGCCGTGTGAGCAAGGAAATTCAGAAGACAATCGTATATCGTCAATATCTTGCCATGCGATTGTGCCAAGCTGCGCAGCGGTTAAGCCGTACTCATCAAGGTGGAACAGATAATAGCTGCCGTATTCCCGAGCAATTTGTTTCACTAATTTTTTAGCAGGTATGGGCAACAAGTATCGGGAAATTTGCAAGACATGAAACCGCTGAAACGATTTGCGCTTGTGCGGCTTGATTTTGGCAGCATAAGGCTCAGGTTTTTTAATTTTGATCTCAATACCATAAACATAAATGAAACCCTTGTTGGATTCCAAATAGGGCTGTATATATTCAATATCTTGCCATGCGATGGTGCCGACGGGGGCGTAGTTTATGCCCTGCTCATCAATCACAAGCAGCGATTCTTGGCGATAAGTCTCTAATACATCAAATACATAACGAAAAGACGTACCAACCATAAACATAAAACATAAAACGCAAAAAATCATTACCCCAAGGGACGAAGCGTTGAATGCTTGGTACAAAATAAATAGCGGAATAGATAACCAAACCAGCAATGACAGGGTAATAAGCAAGCGGTTAAACGGTATAACAATGGGCTGGTGCATGGTTTTTTCCTTTTCAGGCTGCTGAAAAACAGAATAATAAGCCACGCAATGATACCTGAGAACAACGCCAAAAGGCAGCCTGAAAACGGGCGGATACTCGTTTTCAGGCTGCCTTTTTAAGCGTGCCAAGCTATGCCGTGATAGCTGTTTAGGCAGTGGCAAACAAATCGTTCAACCCTTCGGCAATGGTGGGATGGGTGAAGATTTGGTTTTTGATGTAGCTGGCGGGGATTTTATGGTCTATCGCCATTTTGAACAGGTTGATGATTTCGTGCGATTCGGCGCAAAACAGGGTTACGCCGAGAATTTCGCCGCTGCCGCTGTCCACAATCGCTTTGAGCAAGCCATCGGTTTGCCCCAAGATTTTGGCTTTGGGGATGGCTTCGGCTTTCAGTTTCAGCACTTTATAGCTGCGCCCTGATTGCGCGGCGGCGGTTTCGGTCATGCCGATGTGCGAAAGCGGCGGTTCGGTGAAGGTGGTGGTGGGGAAGGTGGCGCGGTCGTTGCGGCTGCGCGTGCCGTTGCCAAGCAGTTGGTCGCGCACGATGCGGTAGTCGTCCAGCGAAATGTAGGTAAACATGGGGCTGCCCGCCACGTCGCCCATCGCCCAAATGTGGTCTTTTCCCAGCACGCGGCATTGGGCATCGGTGGCGATAAAGCCGCGCTCGGTGGTGGCGATGCCTGCGTTTTGCAGCGCAAGCGCAGCGGTGTTGGGCTGCCGCCCAATCGCCACCAACACGGCATCGGCGGCAAATTCGCCCTGATTGGTTTGCACCACCACGCTATCGCCCTGCTCGGCAAAGGCGTTGATGGCAATGCTTTGCACCACGTTGATTTGGCGGCTGTTTAATACGCGCAGCATTTCTTCGGCGATGTCGCAGTCTTCGCGCGGCAGGAACACGGGGCTGTTGTCCAAAATGGTAACTTGGCTGCCAAATTGTTGATACATAAAGGCAAATTCCAGCGAAATATAACCGCCGCCGATAATCACCAAACGCTCGGGGCGCTCGGCAAGCGACAGCATTTCGGTGCTGTAATGCACGCGTGGATGGTCTGCGCCTGCAACGTTAAGCGGATTAGACGTTGCGCCTGTGTTGATGAAAATGCGCTCAGCGCGGAGGGTTTGCTCGCCTTGTGCGCCGCGCAGGATAACGGTGTGCTCGTCTTGAAACTGGGCTTGGGCGTGGATCACTTGCACGTTTGCCATGTTGTCCAATTTGGCGAAATTGGCGGCGCGCAGCTTGGGGATTAGGTTGTTTTTGGCTTGCATGGCAGCCTGAAAATCGTGCTGCTTCGCGCCTTCCACCAATAATTTTTTGCTGGGAATGCAGCCGATGTTGATGCACGTGCCGCCGTACATTTGCTCGTCTTGTTCTACTAAAACAACGCTTTGCCCGTGGTTGGCTAAATCGGCGGCAAGGGTTTTGCCTGCTTTGCCAAAGCCGATGATGAGATTTTGTGTGTGCATGGTGGTCTCCAAAATAAAAAAACAAGATGCGGATGATAGGGGCATCTTGTTGGCAAGTATGGTGTAAACGGCGCGTTTTATGGTGAAAAGGGCTGATTTGGGCGCTTGGTGGTTTTCAGGCTGCCTTAATCTATATCGTAGTCGCGCATTTTGCGTTCTAGGCTGTCTAGGCGGCGGTTGGTGTGTTCTATTTGGCGTTGCAGGTTGCCCAGCTGCTGTTGGCAGTCGTTCAGCTGGCTGGCGAGTTGGCTGTATTGCTCTTGGCTGCTGGGGTTGTTTGCGGCAGCCTGAAAACCGAAGGTTTCAACGGAGTTAGAACGGAAAAATTGCCCGATGTTTTGCAGGGTTTGCCCGATTTGCTGGGCTTTTTGCGCCAGCGTGTGGGCTTGGTCTGCGCCGAAGATGCGTTGCAAATCTTGCTGCGGCGTGTAGCGCAGTTGGCTGCAACAGAGCATCAGGTTCATGCCGATGGTGGCATCGCCTTCTATGGCAAGGTCGCTGAAATGGGGCATGGTGCCGCGCAGGATGTTGGGCAGGGCGTCGTTGTGCAGAATCAGCGTGCTGCTGGGGCGTTGCTGCGTGGGTTCTAGCAAGCCGTGGGCGTTGATGCGCCCGACAATATTCAGGCTGCCTGTTTGCAGGGCGATGATAATGCCGTTGTAGCCTGCGAGCTGGGCGCAGACTTCGGGGTTGTGCGACAGGAGATGGTTGATGAGTTGGATGGAGAGCATTTGGCTATGGGTTTTCAGGCTGCCTAATGGTGCAACAGGGCAGCCTGAAAATAGGATTGGTATGTTTTGAAAAGGAAGGAACTTGGGTTGATGGCGTTTTCAGGCTGCCTTTGGCGGGCGCATTAGGCAGCCTGAAAATGCGTTGCATGGCTGATGCTGCTAGCCAATGCTAATGCTGATGATGATGCAAAAACCGTTTTCAGGCTGCCTTTTCCGTTCCCAAGGCAGCCTTAAACTTCATACTTCGGATGATTACGCCTTGGCTTGCCAAGTATCTTTCAACCCCACCGTGCGGTTAAACACAGGCTGTTGCCCTGTTTTATGGTCATAACGGTCGGTAACAAAATAGCCGATGCGCTCAAACTGCCAATGGCTTTCGGGTGGCAAATCGTTCACCGCGCTTTCGGCATAAGCGGTGATTTCCTGCACCGAATCGGGGTTGAGAAAATCGGTAAACGGCAGGTATTCGCCATCGTCGCCGCGCACCGCATCGGGGCGTTCCACCGTAAACAAGCGGTCATACAGGCGCACCTTGATTTGCGCCGCGTGCTCGGCAGACACCCAATGAATCACGCCTTTCACCTTGCGCCCTTCGGGGTTTTTGCCCAGCGTATCGTGGTCAAGGCTGCATTTGAGTTCCACAATCGCGCCGTTCGCATCTTTCACCACTTCATCGCAGCGCATCACATAGCTATGCCGCAGCCGCACTTCGCCGCCCAGCGTTAAACGCTTCCAGCCCTTGGGCGGCACTTCGGCAAAATCGTCTTGCTCAATATAAATGGTTGCGCCAATCGGCACATCGCGCTCGCCAAACTCGGGATGGTTGGGATGGAACGCGGCGGTGCGGCTTTGGGTAACGCCCGCTTGGTAATTGGTGAGCGTAACTTTCAGCGGGTTTAACACCGCCATCAAGCGTGGCGCGGCGTGTTCCAATTCCTCGCGGATGGCGCCTTCCAGCACGCTCATGTCCACCACGTTTTCCGATTTGGAAATGCCGGCGCGTTTGGCAAACAGGCGCAGCCCCTCGGGCGTGTAGCCGCGGCGGCGCATACCGGAGATGGTGGGCATGCGCGGGTCGTCCCAGCCGCTGACGTGTTTTTCGGTTACCAGTTGGTTGAGCTTGCGTTTGGAGGTGATGGAATACAGCAATTCCAAGCGCGAGAACTCGTATTGATGCGGGCGGGTGGCGTGCGGCGCGGGAATGTTGTCTAACACCCAGTCATAGAGCGGGCGATGGGCTTCAAATTCGAGCGTGCACAGCGAGTGGGTGATGCCTTCGATGGCATCGGAAATGCAGTGGGTGTAGTCGTACATCGGGTAGATGCACCATTTGTCGCCGGTGTTGTGGTGG
>CAUQDE010000107.1:0-6032 GCA_963516425.1 uncultured Kingella sp. | reverse complement strand
GGGTCTTTGTGCGTCCAATGAATCACGCCGCCTTGCTCGCTCCATTCGTATTCGCCGTTAAACGCAATGGTGTCGCCTTTTTTCAAGCCACGAATTTTCGGCGCGAGGTCTATATTGTGAGCAAACAGCAGCATTTGCCCGCTGGCGAGTTTCACAATAAAACGTTGATGGCGCGAGCCTTGCGTGTCATCGGGCAGGGTTTTGATGACACGCCCGCTGCCTTGAATTTGCAAATCGCTTTGGTGGTTTTGATAGGCTTGCTGCAAAACGCGTTCAAAGTCGGCAGACGGCGCAGCTTTTTCAGGCTGCCTTTGCGCATCCATGCTGGGCTGCGGCTGGCTTTGCGTTGTGCTGACTTGCGGCGCATTTGGCTGTTGGCTTTGCCTACTCACCAGCCATTGCTTGCCCACCACCAACAACGTAATCAACACCAGCACCCACCATTTATTTTTTAACATACTCGTTCCTAAACATACTTTTCAGGCTGCCTATTCACAACAGCAAAGGCAGCCTGAAAATGTAATCAGTAAGCAAACATCACACCTCAATCTTGTTCGGCGTAAACGTTTCCCATTTATTGCACGCGGGGCAGTGCCAGAAAAACACTTGCGATTTGAAATGGCAGTTGCGGCAGCGATACATCCAGCTGCGCTGCACCTGCCGCCCAATCACGGTGCGCATCATATCGGCATCGGCTTTCCATTGCGGGTTCAAATCGCTCATTTGCAAGCCCAGCAGGCGGTACATGCCGTTCAAATCGGGCTTGATGCGCACCAGCTCCACCATCGTTTGGTTGGCTTTTTCCTCGCCCCACAGCAGCAGCGATTTTTCGTAAATCACATTGTTCAAATCCAGCTGCGGGAAGGTTTTGGCATAACCAATCAACACCTCCAAACCATCTTGCGCCTTGCCCAGCGCGTCATACGCGTCATACAGCTTCTCGCCTACCATGCTCAAATAAGCATGGTTTTGCTTTTCAATCGCGGCGTAGGCATCAATGGCAGCCTGAAAGTTGCCCTGCTTTTGCTCAATGTCGCCCAAAATCATGTTGGCGCGGGTGCATTTTTTGTTGGCAGACAACGCCGCCTGAATATGCGCGCGGGCTGGCTCAAACTGCGATTTAAACAATTCGCCCTGCGCAATTTCGCAATAAAACTGCGCCATTTCAAATTGATAGGTTTGCTCGTCGTGCGCCAAAAGCTGCGCGGTGGCGATGGCCTGCTCCCAATCGCGGTCTTGCTGATAAATATTGAGCAACACTTCATTGGCTTGCTTTGCCATATTGCCCTGCTGCAATTCCAAGAAAATCTGCTCGGCTCGGTCCACCAAGCCCGCGCTTTGGTAGTTCAAGCCCAGCTCGTATAACACACGCGTACGTTTGTCGCCCACCGTGTCGGGCGAATCCAGCAGCGCCTTGTGCATGGCGATGGCTTTGTCGTTTTCGCCGCGCTGGCGATAGAGCTTGCCCAGCGTCAGGTTCAAATCATACGAATTTTGTTGTTGGTCAATCACTTCGGCAAGATTGTGCGCCGCGCGCCCCGTGTTTTTGTCCACCAGCGCGTCCAAGCTGGCGTAAAAGCCTGCGGGCACGGTTTTTGCCTGTTTCAGCACGGTTTTCATGTCCACCCGCGCGGCAACCCAGCCCATCGCAAAAAATACGGGCAGCAAAATAATCGGCACAAGTATTGACCAAATGTCAGCGTTTTCCATGTTTTGCCTTATTTTTTGGCTGCATTAACCGGCTGGGGCACGGTAATGTCTTGCGTGGTCAAACGGGCATTTTTCTGCACTTCGGCACGCAAACGCGCATTTTCGTTGCGCAGATGGATTAAACGCCCAAACAGCGCAAACAAGCCAAACAACGCCCCCGCCACAAACGCGCCAAACAAAATCACAATCAACGGCAGTTCAAGCGACTCGCTGGGCAGATAGAAAAATGGTACTTTTGCCGTGTTAATCAAAGCAAACACCAGCAGCACCGCCAAAATCGCAAGTTTAATTATCGTGTAAAACAGTTTCATCACAGTTCCCTGTTGTTTCAAAAATAGGTCGCAAAAATAAAAAGGCAGCCTGAAAATAGGCAGAGCCTGATATGGGGCGTAAGTGTAAACGATTTGACCGCCTTGTGATACTGCCTTTCATTACCCCGCATTCAAACCATCATCCAAAACATCATCCCAAACGTAAACAAAGGCAGCCTGAAATACAACAAAATCCCAACCTTTCTTAACATTTGCTTTCAGGCAGCCTGAAAATTATTTAGAATACGGAGCTTAATTCAATCCACTTTTGCAAAGGCATCATTATGAGCACAGCTATGCAGATTACCGACCTTCTCGCATTTGGCGTGAAAAACAAAGCATCAGACTTACACATCTCCGCAGGTCTGCCCCCCATGATTCGCGTGAACGGCGACATCCGCCGCATCAACCTGCCCGAAATGAACGCAGACGAAGTCGGCACAATGATTAGCTCCATCATGAACGACTTGCAACGCAAAAACTACCAACAAAATTTGGAAACCGACTTTTCGTTTGAACTGCCCAACATCGCCCGCTTCCGTGTGAACGCGTTTAACACCAACCGCGGGCCCGCCGCCGTGTTGCGTACCATTCCCAGCAAAGTTTTAACCTTAGAAGAGCTCAAAGCCCCGCGCATTTTCCAAAAAATCGCCGACAACCCACGCGGTTTGGTGTTGGTAACAGGGCCAACAGGTTCGGGCAAATCCACCACCCTTGCCGCCATGATGGACTATGTGAACGAAAAATATTCTGCCCACATCCTCACCATTGAAGACCCCATCGAGTTTGTGCACCAATCCAAAAAATGCCTTGTGAACCAACGCGAATTGGGCGAACACACCCACAGCTTCGCCAACGCCCTGCGCTCCGCCCTGCGTGAAGACCCCGATATTATTCTGGTGGGCGAGATGCGCGACCCCGAAACCATTGGCTTGGCATTGACTGCCGCCGAAACGGGGCACTTGGTGTTCGGCACCTTGCACACCACCTCCGCCGCCAAAACCATCGACCGTATTATCGACGTGTTCCCCGCTGCCGAAAAAGAAATGGTGCGTTCTATGTTGTCCGAATCGCTGCGCGCGGTTATCGCCCAAACGCTGCTGAAAACCAAAGACGGCAAAGGCCGTGTCGCCGCGCATGAAATCATGATTTCCACCCCCGCGATTCGTAACCTGATTCGCGAAAACAAAATTGCCCAAATGCAATCATCCATCCAAACGGGGCAAAACTTCGGCATGCAAACGCTTGACCAATGTTTGCAAGACTTGGTGCGCCGCAATATCGTGTCGCTTGCCGATGCCCGCGCCAAAGCGCAAAACCCCGATATGATTGTGTAACAAACAAAGGGAGACCACCATGTCAGAACAAAACAACCCCACCGCTGGCTTAACCAACCTGTTGGAAGACTTTGTGAACGATTACCAAGTGAAACCGCAAGCCGCGCCCAAACGCGCCCCCCAAGGGCAGCCTGAAAAAACCGTTGCCAGCGTGATGGCGAAAAAAGAAAAACCCGGTTTGCATCCCTTGCTGGAAAAAATGTCTGCCGAATGCGAAAAACGCTTGGCTTCCGATATTTTCATCAGCGTGAACTTTCCGCCTTCATTCAAAATCAACGGCGAACTCACCCCCGTGCCGCTGAAACCGCTCACCCCGCAAGACACCGAAGTTTTGGTGTATTCCACCATGAGCGATGAGCAACGCATCCGCTTTGAAGAAGAGTTGGAGTTGAACTATTCAGTTACATCTGCCACAGGCGTGCGCTATCGTGTGAACGCGTATCACGAGCAAGGACACGTGGGCATGGTGTGGCGGCGCATCACCACCAAAATTTTAACAGTGGACGATTTGCAGCTGCCGCAAGGCTTGAAAGAGCTTGCCATGCAGCCGCGCGGCTTGATTATTTTGGCAGGGGCAACAGGTTCGGGTAAATCCACTTCTATGGCGGCGATGCTAGACTGGCGCAACAAACACGCGGCGGGGCATATCGTAACCATCGAAGACCCTGTGGAATACATCCACACCCCCATCAAAAGCATTTTTACCCAACGCGAATTAGGCATTGACACCAACTCTTGGTCGATGGCGGTGCAATCGGCGATGCGTCAAGCGCCTGATGTGGTCTGCGTGGGCGAGGTGCGTAACGAACACACCATGGAATACGCCTTGCAGCTGGCGCAAACGGGGCACTTGGTATTCTTCACCATCCACGCCAACAACGCCGTGCAAGCGGTGGAGCGGATTATGAACTTCTACCCCGAAGAGCAACACAAACAAGTGCTGCTGGACTTGTCGCTCAACGTGGTGGGCATCATCGGGCAACGTTTGGCGCGTTTGATTGAAGGCGGTCGTACCGCGATTGTGGACTTGCTGATTAACTCGCCTGCAATGGCAGACTACATGATGAAAGGCGAGTTGATTGAGATGATGCGCTTGATTGAGCGCTCCCAATCCGAGGGCATGCAAACGTTTGACCAAGATTTGTTCAAACTCTACACCTCAGGGCGCATCACCTTAGACGAAGCCTTGCGCCAAGCCGAATCCGCCAGCGACTTGCGCCTGAAAATTACCTTGTGGGAAGAAGGCAAAGAGCCTGGTCAAATGTATGACCGCGTTTCCGATTTGAACATCTTGTAACCGGTTAAACAAACTGCGTTTCAGGCTGCCTTAATCAATTGAGGCAGCCTGAAAATTTGTTTGCGGCAGCTTTGCCCGTTTGTTTTTTGCCCGTTCGTTTATCGTCCGCCCCGCGCATTCTGCCAACGGCAGCCTGAAACGCCGCGCGGCGCAACCCCAATCCATCACTCCGTACACGAAAGCTTACCATGCCCCATTTCTCCCTCCCCTCCTCCAACGGCGATATATTCCACAGCCAAACGCATCTGCCGCTTATCGTTTATTTCTATCCCAAAGACCACACCGCAGGCTGCACCACCGAAGGCTTGGATTTCAACCGCCTGCTGCCCGAATTCCAAGCCTTGGGCTACACCGTAGTCGGCATCTCGCGCGACAGCGTGAAAACCCACCAAAACTTCTGCGCCAAACAAGGCTTCGCCTTTGCCTTGCTCAGCGATACCGATGAAACCGTGTGCCGGCAATTCGACGTGTTGAAACTGAAAAAGCTCTACGGCAAAGAACACATGGGCATTGAACGCAGCACCTTCGTGTTAGACAGCGCAGGCAATATCGTGCACGAATGGCGCAAAGTGAAAGTGGCAGGGCACGCCGAAGCCGTGCTGGCGGCGGTAAAAAACGGCTAGCGACGCGGCTCGATTGTCCAACGCGCAACCGCTAACCCGTTCTCCCGTTTGAGCTTTCCCCACCCCAAGCGTATAATCCGCTCCGTTTAACAACTACCTTATAGGCAGCCTGAAAACCCGTTTTCCCGTTTTCAGGCTGCCTCATCTTAATCACGCGTTCACACCATGCAAACAGCCCGCCCCCTCTCCACCAAACAAATGGCATTCCTGATGGCGATGCTCATCGCCATCATGCCGCTGTCTATTGATGCCTACCTGCCCTCGCTGCCCAACATCGCCACCGCGCTGCAAGCCGACATCCATCAAATTGAAAAAAGCCTCAGCACATTTATGTTTGGCGTTGCCGCAGGGCAATTGCTCGGCGGCTCGCTGTCCGACATCAAAGGGCGGCGCAACATCGCGCTGTTTGGCTTAACCATTTTTCTGATTGGCTGCGCAGGGTTGATTTTTGTGCAAACCGCCGAGCAGTTGATGGCGTTGCGCGTGGTGCAAGCCTTGGGTGGGGGGATGTCGGCCGTGGTGGTGGGCGCGTTGGTGCGCGACAATTATCAAGGCAAAGAAGCGGCGCAAATGTTCACGCTCATCGGCATCATTTTGATGATGGCACCGCTGGTTGCGCCCATGCTCGGCTCGGCGTTGCAATCGCTCACGGGCTGGCGCAGCATTTTCGCCTTTTTGTTTGTCTATGCCAGCATCGTGTTCGCGCTGCTGTTTCGCTTTTTGCCCAAGCACAAATCCGCCGAACCGCTGCGCC
>CAUQDE010000106.1:0-6086 GCA_963516425.1 uncultured Kingella sp. | reverse complement strand
CCCAAGCGTGGTATCGCCGCGCACGAAAGCTGTCCAATAAATATCGTTTGAAAAGCGAATGGGTAGCCTGAAAACGGGTTTTGCCGTAGGGTGTGCCGCTTCGCTGCGCACGCTGTTTACAAGGCAGCCTGAAAACGAGTTTGAGGCAGCCTGAAAATGAACCGTAGGGCGGGCAACTCGTTGCCCACGCCGTTTACAATGCAGCCTGAAAACCCCAAACAGCGTATTCCCCAAATCCAACAAGCAGCCTGAAAATCATCCCGCATAAAACCCCACCACCCCCCAAAAAAAATTTAGCCCAACGCAACCCCCACCCATTTTTCAGGCTGCCCCACCCCAAATTAAGCTAAAATCCCCCCTTCCTCACAACAGCCACAAAGGAAACCCCATGACCTACCTCGCCCAAGCCCAAAACTGGCTCGCCCAAGACCCCGATCCCGAAACACGCGCCGAACTGGAAGCCCTGATTCCTGCCGCCCAAGCAGGCGATGCCGCCGCACTAAGCGAGCTGGAAAACCGCTTCAACGGACGCTTGCAATTTGGCACCGCAGGTCTGCGCGGCAAACAACAAGCAGGCAGCATGGGCATGAACCGCGTGTTGGTTGCCCAAGCTGCCAAAGGGCTGGCAGACTACATCTTGCAATTTGACCCACAAACCCCCAGCATCGTGATTGGCTACGACGGGCGCAAAAATTCCGACATCTACGCCCGCGACACCGCCGAAATCATGGCAGCCGCAGGCATCAAAACCCGCCTGCTGCCGCGCAAACTGCCCACCCCCGTGCTTGCCTATGCCATTCAACACTTTGACACCAGCGCAGGCGTGATGGTAACCGCCAGCCATAACCCCCCCGCTGACAACGGCTACAAAGTCTATCTGGGCAAAAGCAACGGCGGAGGACAAATCGTCTCCCCCGCCGATGAACAAATCGCCGCACTGATTGACCAAGCCACGCAAACCCCCATCAACCAATATCCCCGCAGCAGCGACTACGAAACACTCGGCGAAGAAGTGATTGAAGCCTACATCGCCAAAACCGCCGCGCTGGCGCAAGAGCCAGAATGCAGCCTGAATTATGTTTACACCGCCATGCACGGCGTAGGCAAAGAAGTGCTGCTCAAAACCCTAGCCGCCGCCAAGCTGCCACTGCCGCACATCGTTGCTGAGCAAGCCGACCCCGACCCCACCTTCCGCACTGTCGCCTTCCCTAATCCCGAAGAAAAAGGCGCATTAGACCTCGCCATCGCGTTAGCCAAAAAAGAAAACGCCGAATTCATCATCGCCAACGACCCCGATGCCGACCGCCTCGCCGTAGCCATCCCCGATGAACACGGCAACTGGAAACCTCTGCACGGCAACGTAGTCGGCTGCTATTTGGGCTGGTATCTGGCGCAAAAAAATCAAGGCAAAACAGGCACGCTCGCCTGCTCGCTCGTCTCATCGCCCGCGCTGGCGCACATCGCGCAAAAATACGGCTTTGCCAACGAAGAAACGCTCACCGGCTTCAAATACATCGCCAAAGCGCCCAATCTGCTCTACGGCTTTGAAGAAGCACTCGGCTATTTGGTTGACCCCGAAAAAGTGCGCGACAAAGACGGCATCTCCGCCGCCATCGTGTTCCTAGACCTAGTACGCAGCCTGAAAGCGCAAGGCAAAACCCTGCTAGACCACGCCCGCGATTTCGCCCAAACCTTCGGCGCATACACCAGCGGACAAATCTCCATCCGCGTCAGCGACCTTGCCGACATTGGCAAACTGATGACTGCGCTGCGGCAAAATCCGCCCAGCCAAATCGGCGGGCATGCCGTAGCGCAAAGCATTGACCACCTGCAAACCGAACGCCAAAACGATATTTTGGTGTACCACCTTGCCAACGGCAGCCGCCTGATTGTGCGCCCATCAGGCACCGAGCCGAAAGTCAAATTCTATCTGGATGCCAAAGGCAGCAGCGAAGCCGATGCCCAAAACGTGTTGCAAGCGTTTGATACTGCCGTGCGCGAAATGCTGCGCCAAGATGTTTACGGCAGACAGAATTGCTAACGGCGCGCCACGCGCATAAATCGTTTTCAGGCTGCCTTGATGGCTTGATGAGTAAACAAAGGCAGTCTGAAAACCTGTTCAACAGCAAAGCGTAAACCATCAACATCGTTTTCAGGCTGCCTAACCTTGTTTACCAGCATCGCTACATCGCACCCAAGGCAGCCTGAAACTCTCCCCTTTCTCAACCCAACCACAAAGGAAACCATCATGGCAACCCCACATATTTCCGCCCCCGCAGGCGCATTCGCCGAAACCGTTTTGATGCCGGGCGACCCCCTGCGCGCCAAATACATCGCCGAAACCTTTTTAGAAAACGCCGAGCAAGTAACTGCCGTGCGCAATATGTATGGCTACACCGGCACATATAAAGGCAAACGCATCTCCATCATGGGACACGGCATGGGCATCCCATCTTGCTCCATCTACGCCAAAGAACTCATCACCGAATACGGTGTGAAAAACCTAATCCGCATCGGCTCATGCGGCGCGGTATTGGATGATGTGCACGTTCGCGACGTGGTCATCGGCATCGGCGCATCCACAGACAGCAATGTCAACCGCATCCGCTTCCACGGCTACGATTTTGCCGCCATCGCCGATTTCGGCATTGTGCAAGCCCTGTCCAACGCCGCCAAAGCGCGCGGTGTAAACGCCAAAGTCGGCAACCTGTTCTCATCCGATTTGTTCTACCACCCCGACACCGCCATGACCGAAACCCTGCGCAAATACGGCATCGTTGGCGTGGAAATGGAAGCCGCAGGCATCTACGGCGTTGCAGCCGAATTTGGCGCAAAAGCCGCCACCATCTGCACCGTGTCCGACCACATCGTGCGCGAAGAATACACCACCGCCGAAGAACGCCAACTCACGTTTAACGACATGATTACCATCGCCTTGGATGCCGCGATAACGCTGTAATCCACCCCAAAGGCAGCCTGAAAACAGATGGCGCGCAACACCCAACCACCAACCGTTTTCAGGCTGCCTTGACACCCACCGCAATCGCCGTATAATCCGCGCCTTCCCGCGCCCATCGTCTAGAGGCCTAGGACACTGCCCTTTCACGGCGGCAACAGGGGTTCGAATCCCCTTGGGCGTGCTACCGTATCAAGCAAAACCTTGCCAATTAGCAGCAAGGTTTTTTTGTTCGCGATAAAACCACCCCGCCGTTTTCAGGCTGCCCACTTCATCCAACCCACCCCGCCAAAATGCTATAATCGCCCCATTTTTCACTCACGCCCAGAAAGCCCAATATGAACTTTGAACAAGCCCGCTTCAACATGGTAGAACAACAAATCCGCCCGTGGGACGTGCTGGATTTTGACGTGCTAGACGCGCTGCAAGACATCCCGCGCGAACTGTTTGTCCAGCCCAGCCAACAAGGCTACGCCTATGCCGACCTCGCCCTGCCCCTGCCCAACGGCAGCCAAATGCTAGAACCCAAAATCGTCGGGCGCATGGCGCAAGGCCTGGCGTTGAAAAAACACGAGCGCGTGCTGGAAATCGGCACAGGCTCGGGCTACGCCACCGCCGTTTTGGCGAAGCTGGCGCACGAAGTAACCACGTGCGACATCGATGGGCAGCAGCTAAACGCCGCCCAAGCCGTTCTGAAAGGCTTGCAGCTGGACAACATCCGCTACCAAGCCATCGACGGCTTAAACGCCCTGCCCGCCGATGCCCGTTTTGACGCGATTTACATTGGTGGCAGCCTGAAAACCATCCCGCAACAGCTTTTCCCGCATCTGAACAACGGCGGGCGCATGGTGGTGGTGGTCGGCAGCGAGCCGGTTCAACGCTGCGTGCGCGTAACGCGCGACGGCGACACGTTTAGCGAAAAAGTCCTGTTTGACACGCTGATTACGCCGCTGCAAGACGGCAACAACGCCGGCTGGTATAAAGCGACGGGGAAATTTACATTTTGATGATGGCGTGATTGCCCCGCCCAATCGTGTTTCAGGCTGCCTTGGATGATTTCAAGGCAGCCTGAAATTTTTATACGGGCTACTATCCGCCTCCCAAGCGCAACAATTGCAAAGGTGCTGAGAAAAGCGAAACATCTTTTCAAAACACGTTTTCAGGCTGCCTTTGCGCTGCCGTGAATACATTCTTAATCGTCGTCATCATCGCTGCGGTCTCTGCCCGCTTGGTAAAGAATGTAAACAACCACCGATGACAACACCAGCGAAAAGCCAAAATCGTCATCGTTCATTTTCAACCAAGCGGGGATGTTAATCAAAACAAACACGCCAATCATCAGCCAAACCATTTGCCGCGACACGGGGTCGGGCTGCATTTGCGCGGTGTAGCGCGGGGCGTTGCCGCCGTCAAATTGAAACCATGCGGCAAGCTGTTTGCGCGACACGGGGGTGTTTTTGCTCCATGCCAATTCGTTGCGCGTGCGCTGGGCGGAAAGTTTGCTGCCGCTTTGTTGGTAGTCTTGGTAATAGGTGATGTCGCCTGCGCGGATGTGCCAGTAGAACGCGCCTGCGGCGTAGCTCACGCGCCCGCCGTAGTCGTAGAGTTTGTAGGCGTTTTTGGGAATGTTGTTTGGGGTTAGGGCGGGGAAGCGGGTGAGTGTTTCCGACAGCGCCCATTCGTTTTGCGCGGTTTCCACCAGCCATAGGAAACCTTCTTTGGGGTTGTACAGCAAATATTCGCGCCACCAATCAACGGGGACAAGGCTTAGCGGGCTGCCGTATAGCGCGGCGTGTGCGTCGTCGGGGCGGAGCTCTTCGTAGCGGGCGGCGCCGATAACGGTGTAGCTGTTGCCGTGGATTTTGCCTGTTTTGCCGATGGGCAGCGGCAGGGCTTCTTGCTGGGCTTGGCGCATTTCGTTGGCGGCGATGAGCTTGGCTTTTTCTTCGCTGGTGTCCAAGTCGCTGCCGCAGCCGGGGCAAATCACGGTGGGGGTGATGCCGCGCAGCCAATGGATAGATGAACCGCAATGCGGGCAGTTTTCGCTTTGGCGCGTGCCTTTGATGCTGCCTGCGCTTTGGCGGATTTGGTCGTCGCTGCGGGTGTTTTGTAGGAATAGTTGGTTAAGCTGGGTGGTGCTGCCGAGAAAGGCTTGCGGCGGGGTGTCGCTGTAATCCAGTGTTAAAAAGGCGTTTTCGCAACGCCAGTCGGCAACGCGGTTTTGATAGTGTTCAGGCAGCCTGAAAGGCAGTTCGCCTTGGGCGGCGGCGTTGGAGAGGGTGATTTCGCGCACATCGCTGGCGATAAAGGTTTTGCCGTAGTCCAGCGTGCTGATGCCTGCGCGGATTTCGTTGAAATCGGGGGCGTTGTCGGGCGTGGCGATGGGGCGGGTAATCACGTAAATGTCGCCCGCTTCGGAGAGCCAGCCGTTTTCGCCGTCGTCAAACCGGACATACCATTCGTTCCACACGCCTGCGTCGTATTTGGCTTGCAGCCGCCCCACCACGGCGAAGCCCTGCCCGTTGTATGTGCCTGCGGTGCCGATTTGGATGGGGCTGAAATCTTGCAATAATGCGCTGTCGCGCCCCGTGTCTTTTAGCGTGCCGTCTTGCAACACGAGCATGCTGTCGCAATAGCTGCATACAACGGTGATGGCGGTGGGGCTGTAAACTTGGACGGGTGCGCCGCAGCTGGGGCAGCCGGTGTGGAAAAATGGCTCAGACATGATGCAATGGATGGGATGGCAATGGGGAAATCATAGCATAAAGGCAGCCTGAAAACGCGTTTGGATGCGGGTTGCCGCTGCGCGGGTTTTCAGGCTGCCTTGCGATCGGACAAGGGTTGCGATGCGTTTGGCGGGTTGCGCGCATGGTGTTGGCGTTGAACAAGGGCAGCCTGAAAACGCCCAACCGTATTTTCAGGCTGCCCGATGGACCGCAATCAATGCGGTCGTAATCAATGGGCTGCAATCAACAGCGCTGCGCCAGCTCAACCGCTTTGCCGATATAAGCGGCGGGCGTGAGCGCCAACAGCTCGGCTTTCGCGCCATCGGGAATCGCCAAGCCGTTGATAAACTGGCGCAAGGTTTCGGGCGTGATGCCGTCTTTGCCGCGCGTGAGCGCTTTGAGCT
>CAUQDE010000105.1:0-6107 GCA_963516425.1 uncultured Kingella sp. | reverse complement strand
CGATAGTCAAACGCATAGCTGTCGTAGCCCAGCTCGGCAAAGCGTTGCGCCACTTCGCCCCAGCTATCCAGCGCGCCCGCGTTGCCGTGGAAAAACAAAATCGCGCCTTTGCTATGGGCATGGGGCGGGCGAAAATGCAGTCCGTTAAGCACCGCACCGTTTACCGGCAGGGCGATTTCTTCGTGCGGCAGCCTGAAAGTGTAAGCGTAGCGGGCGGGCAGCTTGGCAGGGTGGAACAGCAGGTTTTCTTGCTGGAAATAGAGGACACATAACACGGCGGCGTAGAGCGCGGCAAGCCATGCGAGCAATCGTAAAAGGCGGGTTTTCATGTTTTCAGGCTGCCTCTGCCATTTGCATGGCTTGTTTAATATCCACGGCAACAATGCGCGACACGCCTTTTTCTTGCATGGTTACGCCAATCAGCTGCTCTGCCATTTCCATCGTTAAGCGGTTGTGCGAGATGTAGAGAAACTGGGTTTGGCTTGCCATTTCTTTGACCAGTTGGCAAAAGCGGCTGGTGTTGGCATCGTCCAGCGGGGCGTCCACTTCGTCCAGCAGGCAAAACGGCGCGGGGTTAAGGCTAAACAGCGCAAACACAAGGCTCATGGCGGTGAGGGCTTTTTCGCCGCCGCTCAGCAGGTGGATGGAGCTGTTTTTCTTGCCTGTGGGGCGCGCCATGATGCTGATGCCTGCGCTCAAAGGGTCGCTGTCGGTGAGCTGCAAGGTGGCTTCGCCGCCGCCAAACAGCGTGGGGAAGATGCTTTGCATTTTGGTGTTGACGGCGTGGAAGGTTTCCAAGAAGCGGGCTTTGGTTTCGTTGTCGATTTGGGCGATGGCTTCTTCCAGCAAGGCGATGGCGTTTTGCACATCTTCGCTTTGGCTGCGGTAATACGCATCGCGCTGTTGGGCTTCGGCAAGCTCGTCCAGCGCGGCAAGGTTCACCGCGCCGAGTGCTTCAATTTGCGCCAGCAGGCTGTTGATGTGCTGCGAAAGGCTTTTCAGGCTGCCTGAATGCTCGGCTTGGGCAAGCGCGTCTAAATCTGCGCCGCGTTCGGTAAGCTGTTCGTGGTAGCGCTGGGCGTTGAGCTGGGCTTGTTGCTGTTGCAACAGCGCGTTTTGCACGGTCGCCTGAATTTGCGGCAGCTCAGCGGCGAGGGCTTGGGCTTGCTGAAACAAATCCTGCCCTTGCGCTTGGGTGCGGGCAAGGGTGTCTTGCGCGGCGGCGATGCGCTCGGCAAGCTCGGTGCTGCTTTCTTGCGCGATAACCAGTTGCTCGGCAAGCTCGGCGCTGGCTTCGTCGGCTTCTTGGGCGAGCGCGGCTTCTTCCATGCGCTGCTGCCAGTCTTGCTGTTGCAGCAGAATTTGCGCGGCTTGCTCGGCTAGGCTGTCGGCGCGCTGTTGGATTTTGTGCTGTTCCACTTCGGCTGTGCCGTATTGGCGATTGGCTTCTAGCAGGGCAAGCTGGGCGGTTTTTAGCGCGTGCTGTTGCGTTTTCAGGCTGCCTGATAGCGTGTCAAATTGGTGTTCCAACTCGTCTAGCGATTGGGCAAGGGTATCGCTGTCTTCGGCTAGGCTGTCGCTTTGTTGGGCAAGCAGTTCTATTTCGTCTTGCAACTGGGCTTGCTCTTGGGCGATGTGTTCGCGGCGAAGCTGGGCTTGGTTGCTGCGCTCGGTAAGCTGGTTGGCGTGGTTTTGCGCGTGTTGCAGTTGGTTTAATAATTCGCGGTAGTGTTCTTGCGCTTGGGTGTGCGCTGCTTCGGCTTGGGCAAGCGCGGTTTGAGCATCTTCGGCTTGCTGTTGGGCGGCGGCAAGCTGGGGGGCGAGGGTGGCAAGCTGCGCGGTGAGTTCGTCGTGTTGGGCTTTTTGTTGAATCAGGTTTTGGCTGGCGGCGGCGTGGTAGAGCGTGATGCTGTGTTTGTCCACGCGATGCCCTTGCGGCGTGAGCCATATTTGCTGCGGGGCAAGTTCGCTTTGGTGGGCGATGGCGTAGTCCAAATCGGGGGCGCACAGGATGCCGTCTAGCCAATCGTGTAAGGCAGCCTGAAAATCTTTGTGCGCTTGGATTTGGTTGAGCAGGGCTTGGACGGGCTGGGTTTTCTTGCTTGCGGTTTGGGCGCGGTTGAGCCATGCGGCCGCGCCTTGCGGCAGGGGGCTGGGCAAGGCGGCTTCGGCGGGAAGCTTTTTGGCGTGCAGCCGCTCGGCGAGTACCACGCTGATGGCGTGTTGCCATGCTTCGGGGGCGGTGAGCTGTTGCCACAGGCTGGGGGTTTGGGCGTAATCGGTGTTTGCCCAAAAATCATCGGGCGCGCTGCTGTGCAGGATTTGGGCGATGGCTTGCTGTTGGGCTTGGGCGGCGATGTGTTGTTGATTGAGGGCGTGATAATGCGCTTGGGCTTTTTGCTGCTGCGTTTTCAGGCTGCCTAATTGGGCTTGGCGGTGTTGCCATTGGATTTCGGCGGCTTGGCATTGGTGTTGCAGGGTTTGGGCGGCATCTTTGGCTTGTTGTAAGGCGGGATTGTCGGCTGCGGCAAGCTGGGATAATTCGTCTTGCAGGCGTTGGATGCGGCTGCGGTGGTTGGCAAGCGTGGCTTGGGTGTGCTGTTGCTGCTGCTGTTTGAGCGCGAGTTCGCGTTTCAGGCTGCCGATTTGGTCGCGCTGGCTTTGGTGGTTGTGTTGGCTGGTTTGCTCGGCGGTTTCTAGCTCAGGCAGGCGCGCTTCGTGTTCGGCAACAATCAGGGCAAGTTCGGCAAGCTCGCTGTTTTTTTCTTGCGCTTGTTGCAGCAGGGCTTCGCGCTCGGTTAGGGTGTCGGCGTGTTGCTGTTGCAGCTTTTGCAGCTGAGCTTGGGCGGATTGGCGGTCGCGTTCGGCGCGCTCGTTTTGCGCGTGTTGGGCGCGGATTTGTTCTTCTAGGCGGGCGATGTGTTCGCGCGATTGGGCGTGTTGCTGTTGCAGGGCATCGTGTTGCTGCTGTTGCTCGCGCTCGGCTAGGCGCAACTCTTGGATGCGTTGGTTAAGGCTGTCGCTGGTGGCTTGGTTGCTTTCCTGTTGCGCTTGGGCGGCGGCGTGCTGCGCTTGGGCGGCATCGGCTTGGGCGATGGCGTTTTGCCATTGGATGTAGTCGGATAGGTTTTGATTTTGCGCCAATTCGGCTTTCAGGCTGCGGTATTGCTCGGCGGTGGCGGCTTGGGCGTGCAGTTTTTCTACTTGGCGCGAGAGTTCGGTTTGCAAGTCGTGCAGGCGGTTGAGATGGTCGCGCGTGTCGTCTAGCCGTGCAGCGGTTTCGCGGCGGCGTTCTTTGTATTTGGAAATGCCCGCGGCTTCTTCAATATACACGCGCAATTCTTCAGGGCGGGCTTCGATGATGCGCGAAATCATGCCTTGCTCTATCACAGCGTAGCCTTTTGCGCCCACGCCTGTGCCGAGAAATAGGTCGGTAATGTCGCGGCGGCGCACGGGTTGGTTGTTGATGAAATAGCTGGAATCGCCTTGGCGCGTGAGCTGGCGTTTGATGGCGATTTCGGCGTATTGCCCCCACGCGCCTTGCAAAACGTGGTCGCTGTTGTCAAACACCAATTCCACCGACGCGCGCGGCGCAGGGCGGCGGGTGGCGGCGCCGTTGGAAATCACATCTTGCATAGATTCGCCACGCAGCTGCTTGGCAGACGATTCGCCCAACACCCAGCGCACGGCATCGATAACGTTGGATTTGCCACAGCCGTTGGGTCCGATAACGGCGACGAGTTGGCTGGGAACGTGGATGGTGGTGGGGTCGATAAAGGATTTGAATCCGGCGAGTTTGATTTGGGTGAGACGCATGGGGCAGCCTGAAAAAGGGGGAAACGGGTGGGGCAAAAAGGGGCGGATTATAGCAAATTGGGCGGGGCGGGATGGTTTTCAGGCTGCCTATTGGGTTACGCGCAATAGGCAGCCTGAAAATGAAAATGGGGGCGGCGGTTTGTGGCTGGATGGAAAACTTTGCAAAATCTAAAATAAAACAAGAAACACGCAATGCTCCGTTATTCCCGCCTGCGCGGGGATGACGACATTTCTTATTTTTAGCGCCGCAACTTTGCTGCGCTTGCAGGCAGCCTGAAACAAGGGTTTAGACTTTCAAATCCGCCTGCCCCGAGGTCTCACCCTGCTCGTTGCCCCAAACCACAACCGCCTGCTCCGTGGCTTGCACATAGGCGGCAAGCAGCGGGTCTGTTTGGCAGTATGCCTGCCATGCGGCGCGGAAATCTTCGGCGCTCACTGGTCCGATGATGGTGATAAGCAGCAAAGCCAGCGGCGTGCTGCCCGCGAGAAAACGCTCGATGCGCACGGCAGGGGCGATTTCTTCGGCAACGTATTTTACGGCATCGGCTTCATCGGGAAAGGTGCAGGCAACGAACAGGGCGTTGCTTTCGTTGCCTGCGTCGTCTGCCAATACGTCGTGAGAAATATCGACGATAACGGTGTATTCGGAGCGTGGTTCGGTTGGGTTCATGGATTGTCTTTCGGTTGTGGGGAAGGGGTTTCAGGCTGCCTTAAAATTCAACAGGTTTGCCCTGATAGCAAATTTCCACAACTTTCATGTTGCATTCAATCCCTGTGTCTCGCAAACATTTGCATTCAATTTGCGACAAACCGTCGGCTAGATTTTCGCGCACATTAAAGCGCACAGGGGTAACAAACAATGCGCCCGTCCATTTGCTATGCGGTTTATAGCCGCCCGCCATTTTGGCGGTTTGCTGCCATTCGTTCATGGCTTGCGTTAAGTGGGCGAAATTCGCCACCAGCATTCGGCTGTTGCTAAACGGTTGCTTGGGTGTAAGAGTAATGCCGTTGCCGACCAATTTGTTGAAGTAGATGTCTAGGGTAATCATGTTTCATGCTGCCTGATGGCTTGGATAGAAGGTGTGGTTGGAATGGCGGCGTTTATGATAATGGGGCGGTTTGACTGGGCTGTGTTGATAGGCAGCCTGAAAGTGGGGAAACGATTTTCAGGCTGTCTAATGCCCGAATAAATAACTGTGTGTCAGACAAAGCAAAACCACAAATCGTGAAAATCACGCACTTCTGTGGGACTGATTTTCGCACCGTGAGGCGATAAGGATGCCAATGCTTCGGTGCTGATACGGATGCCTGTTGTTTGAAAATCGTTGATTTTTATGATGACAAAATTGGGAAAGTGTTTTTCGGCGCAAGCAGTAAAAGCTATTTCGCTGCTAATGATTAACGGCGCACAAGCAAAAACCAGTCCGACCGTGCCTTGTGGTTCAGCTACTCGGTGAAACCAACCTGCGCCTTCGCCTACCTCCCATTCCCAATCGTGTGCGTAGCGCCCATTATCGGAAAGTGTCTCAAATACATCGCGGTAATCCGCAGGAGCATTGCGGTGCAGTCGGTTTCTCTGGCGGGCGGCTTGGAAGACGATTTCGTCCAGCGGAAGAATACGGCTGTATCGGGTGGGTGCTTCTCCGTCTTCGTCTTCAAATACCCAAGCCAAAAGGGGATTGTTTTGGGGCAGCGGGATGGTCATGGTTTGTTGTCTCCCGAGTTTTCAGGCTGCCTTTGAACAATGCAAAGGCAGCCTGAAACTCAAATCTTGCCGATTTTATGCTGGTTCTCGGCAATCCACGCTTGCAATTCTTCTTGCGACATCCATGCGCTATTGTTGTCGCTGGCGTACACAAAGCCTTCGGGCACGGGTTTGCCGTCTTTGATGCGCTCGGGCGTTTTGTCCCAGCCGTTGATGGCGGGCAGGATTTTGAAATGCTCGGGGTATTCGTAGGTGTGCCACGAATCTTCCGCACCGATCATCTGCTCGTGCAGTTTTTCGCCGGGGCGGATGCCGACGGTTTTTTGCGCGCATTCGGGGGCGACGGCGCGGGCAAGGTCGCAAATGTTCATCGACGGGATTTTTTTCACATAAATCTCGCCGCCGACCATGTCGTCAAACGCGTGCCAAACCAGCTCCACGCCTTGTTCCAGCGAAATCATAAAGCGCGTCATGCGCGGGTCGGTGATGGGCAGTTCGCCCGTGTGGCGCACGGATAGGAAAAACGGGATTACCGAGCCGCGCGAACCCATCACGTTGCCGTAGCGCACCACGGCAAAGCGCGTGC
>CAUQDE010000104.1:0-6196 GCA_963516425.1 uncultured Kingella sp. | reverse complement strand
TTGTTTTTAAACAAAACAAAGTTTTCACAAGGCGCAAAAAAACCGCAAACTTTGCTTGCGGTTTTGGTTTTCTTGGTTGATTTGGTTTTGTTGATGGTTAATGATTTATTGACTGATGGTTGATGCAAAAAAACCGCCCGAATGGGGCGGTTAATGAATGATGCGTTGCAGTTGCCAGCTTTCTGTGGTGTTGAGCGTGCGAACGTGGCATGAATCACCTAATACGGTGGCAGCTGCGCCGTATTCACTGGTTTCGTCTCCTTCAAGAATGGCTAGGCGTTTATTGTGGGTGTCTAGGCGTTTCAGGTCGCTGAATTTGCCGTGTGCTTGATAAACGCTTGCCCAATCTATTTTGCCGTCTTTTAGAGCGATGGGTTCAATCAATACGTTGCGCTCGGGGGTGGTTAGTGCAAAAGGGAAAACGAGTTGATGCCCACTGATGCCTGTTGTTTTGTAGTCTTTAACAATGTTTTGGGCGGGAATGTCGCGGCGTAGGGTGCTTTCCACTAGGCTGCGAAAGCGCATTTGGTTGAATTTAGGCAGCCATTTAGGCAGGCGAAATGATAGGGCTAGGGCAAGTTTTGCTGCATCAAATAGGGCAAATTGCAATACTTGCCAGCTTCCTGATGCTTGGATTTCGCCATTTTCGGCAAATTGTGCGTAGTGTACGCCTGCTGTTTGGTTGAGCGATAGTAGCTTTTTTTTGTCCATTTCTGTGCCAAATATGGCTGCTTGCATGATGCTTGCACCATCATCGGACAAAAAGAAACTGTTGGGGCTGGGTTGGAATATAGAAAATGTGATGCACGCGCCATCATCGCCGTAGGTAAAAGGCGAAGCAATCCGCACGGCGTTTTCCCCTGCTTGGATAACTTGCCATGTGGTGAGTGTTTGTAAATGGTCGGAAATCATCATGTGAATAAGTCCAGTTGTTGAGCAAATGGATGAATATAGCCGCCTTGTATGGTAAGGTGGTTTTCCTGCGCGAATAGGGTAATTATGGTTTCTAAACTGCGCTCCGTCAATTCTCACGGCTCGGCATAACCATAGCCGTCTGCTGTCCAAATATGGCGATGCAAGCCTATCAGCGTTTTGCCGAAATAGGGCAGATTCTCGCCTTTTTGATTTCGGTGTGGTTTGTTGTTGTCGTAATCTATGGCTGCTATGCGATTGTTTCCTGCAAACAGCCCTACGGCGATGCTTTCGTCTTGCCATAGGATTGCGCCGTATTTTTCTTCGTAATGAGATGCGCGATATAGGGCGCGGAAATACAAATCTTCGCGCACTTCGTTGTGAATTTTTAATACGCTGGCATATTGCACAAATGATGGAATAAATTTGGCTGGTTTTTGCTGCCATTGCATGGGGCTGGCAGTTTCTTTTGGTATGGCAATAATGGCTTGCGCTTCGCTCGGTGTCATGATTTTTTATTCTCCAAATGTTAATCCAGCACGCTCCACCAAAACACGCGCCCGATGATGCGGATTTCTTCGCCGCTCACTATCTCGTCTTCGTAGTCCTTGTTGTCGCTGTGGATGCGCACTTTGTTGCCTGGTAAGCGATAAAGGTATTTAACGCGGAATAAATCGTCGTGTTGAAAGGCGTAGATTTTGCCGTCTCTAATGCGTTCTATGCCTTTATCCACGGCAATAGTGGCGTATTCGGGGATGCGTGGCTCCATGCTGTCGCCTGTGAGCGTGCAGCAGATTACGTTGTCGGGCATGATGCCTTTGCGATGCAAGGTAGCTTTGCCAAAAGGTAGCCTGAAACCGTTGTAGTCGGGGATTTCAAACGAGCCATCGCCACCCCTAAGTTCGGTTTCTTTTAAAAACGGTGCGAATACATAATCATCTTCGGGCAGCGGGGTGTTGCTGCTCCATAGCATCGGGCGGTGGATGTCGGTTATTTCGTTGATGCGCGGGGCGGTGGAAGCTGGCGTTACGTTTTTTGCCATGCGCTCAATTTCCGCTGCAAGGCGTGGACTAAAATCGGAAACAGTAATATGTAACGCTTCTGCGAATTTGCCTGCAATATCTGGATTTAGTGCATTTAGCCCATTTAAATAATGCCCTATTGCTGGTTGCGTCATATTGAAGCGTTCGGCGAGTTTCCCTTGCGTCAAGCCTAATTCTTTCTTTTTACTATTAAAAATTTCTTTTAATGCTGCATTTTCTTTGGCAATTTCAGGCAGCAGTTCTTTTTTCTTATTCATAAAAAATCCTTAAAACTGAATGATATAACCCAAAGTAATACAAATCAAACAACCGCAAATATTGATTTAAATATTATTTGCGGTTATTATTCTGTTTCATTTAACCGCAAGTTTTACAACATGGAAAAAACAACACTTTATGAGTATGTGAAAACGCACGGACAAGCAGAAACTGCAAAAAGACTTGGCATCACGCAAGCAGCAATTAGTAAAGCGATTGCAAATGGAAGAACTATTTTTGTTTCGTTGGTAGATGACAAATTGATTGCGGAAGAAGTTCGTAAGTTTCCACATACCCCGAAAGCCATCCGATGACCGAATTATCCCCCGCCCAACAAGAAATCGCCCGCAAGAATGAACGCGCCATATTGCACGCGCTTGCGGTGGTATCGCAAAAGCGAGTAGCCGAGCTGTCGGATATTTCGGAAACGCGATTGAGCCGCCTGAAAGATGGCGATTTAGAAAAGTATTGCGTGGCTTTGGCTGCGCTGGATTTGAAGTTAGTGCCTGCTGATGCGGCGATTGTTACCCGCGCGGAACGCAAGTTTATGGCGGAAAAGATGGTTGAGCATTATCAGGCGATTGCTGATGAAAATTGAAAGGAGACCAGTAATGGCTAAAAAGCAAAAAGCCCTATCCAAAAAGGATAAGGCGATGATTAAGAAAGCACTTTTGAAAAGTGCGGTTAAGCAAAATGTTGATACGGAAACAAGATTTGTTTCAATGTTGATTGAAACGATGAAGCGAATCAATCAGCAATAGAGCGGAGTGGGAGAGACCGCAAAGAAAAAGCCCACGCGGTAAACGTGGGCAAGTTCCTGACGGAATTACTTACAAGGTAATTTGATAAACATCAAATGGAGATTTGATTATGACCGAATTGTTTACTCTTGTCAATGTTGCTGGGCAACAAACGGTAAACGCGCGTGAGCTTCATGCGTTTTTGGGCAACAAGATGCACTTTGCCGATTGGATTAAAAAGCGCATCGCCGATTATGACTTTGTAGAAAACGTGGATTACGTCCGCGTGGAACTGGCAGCAGGTTTGGCGATGGCGCAAACAGGCGGCGATTTTGCCGATATTTTGCACGCACAAAAAAATGAAACCCAAGAAACAAGCACTTGCGATTTTGGACAACAGGGGCGCATTGAATACGCCCTTTCGCTGGACATGGCAAAAGAGTTAAGCATGGTGGAGCGCAACGCCAAGGGCAAACAGGCGCGGCAATACTTCATTGAATGCGAGAAGCGACTTTCAGGCAGCCTGAATATCCCGCAAACCCTGCCCGATGCTTTGCGTTTGGCGGCGGATTTAGCCGAGCGCAATCAACAACAGGCAGCGCAAATTGCCGAGCTAACCCCAAAAGCCGAAGCCATGACACGGATTGAAGCAGCGCAAGGCGACATCACCGTTACGCAGGCGGCGAAGATGTTAAAGATGCCGCCCAAGCAGTTATTTGACTGGCTGGCGCAGAATGGTTGGTTGTATCGCAGCGGGGGCAGCGGGGTGTGGCTGGGCTATCAGGACAAGGTACGCAGCGGTTGTGTTACCCACAGCGTGCATCGCTATGAAAGCCGTAGCACAGGCGAGCAGCGCATTGCGACACAGGTTTATTTAACGCCAAAAGGTATGGGCAAGATTGCGGAGAAATTAGGAGCTTAATCATGGCAATCATTAGAAGCAAATTATCAGACGATGCCTTGTTGGCAGGCATTAACGATTTATTGGAACGTGCAGAAAACCAAGAATTAGCGTTGGCGATTGGCGAAGCCATCAATGCTGTTTTGGAGCAAACAAAGGAGCAGCAATGAATTATTTTGAAGCCATGAAGTCATTAGGCAAACCCATAGCCTACTACCCAAAACTTGCCAAGCCATTAGGCGGGGCGAGATGTTCACTTTTGTTTGGGCAGTTGCTGTTTTGGCAAGACAAAACGGATAACCCGTTAGGTGTGTACAAAACGGTTGCGGAGTTGGAAGAAGAAACGGGTTTAAGCGAAGACGAACAAGAAACCGCCTGCAAAAAGCTAATCAAATTAGGTGTGCTAACCAAAACGTATAAACGATTGCAACATCGTATGTATTACAAGCTAAATGCGGAAAAATTTAATGAAATCATGGCTCAATATGAAGCTGCTCGCGAAACGGGTAATCCTCCTTTCCCGAAACCCGAAATCCCACTTTCGGGAAAAGGGGAAAGCGGAGTTGGGGAAACGGGTAATCCTCCTTTGGACGAAACGGGTAATCCCACTTTCGGGACAACCGAAATCCCCTGTTCGTATAAGGAACAGAGAATACATACAGAGAATACACAGAGATTACAAACAGAGAGTAAGCCGCGCGATGCGCGTGCTGGCGGCACACACGCTGCCCAAATGCAAATCTTGCAAGACATGGGTGTAAGCGAACAGGTGGCTGCTGACCACTTGGCAATCCGTAAAGCTAAACGCTGTCCGCTGACCGTAACCGCTGCCCAGCAGATGCAGAAAGAAGCGGCTGCTAGTCAGCTTAGCTTGCAGCAGGCGTTGGAAGTAGCGATTGGCTACGGCTGGGCAACCTTTCGCGCGGATTGGTTGGCGGAGCGCATGGGTAAGCGCACAGACTTTGTGCCGACCACGCGGCAAGTGGAGACGATACCGCAAGAGCAAGGTGGCGTGTTTGATGGTGCGGGCAATCGGGTGGAACTGGATTTGCCCGATGATACGGAAATCAATTTTTAGGAAGCAAAATCATGGAATTATCTGCAATCGTGGGTTTGATGCCGAAATTTATCCCGCTGGATAAGTGGGAAGACATCTGCCCGAAACATGGGGCATACACCAAAATCCGCTACGAGCAATTCACATCAGGCTGCCCTTGTTGTTTGCAAGAGCGCAAGGAAGCTGAAACAGCGGCGTTTTTGCGCGATATGGCGCAACACAATCGCGAACAGGCAGCGAAATTGGCGCGGGAAAAACTGGCGCAAAGCATGGATATTCCGCCGCGTTTTGTGGGCAAAACGGTTGCTGATTGGCAGCCTGAAAACGAGCAGGAAGCGGTGTTGCGTAAAAGCGTAGTGAAGTATGGGCAGATGCTGCAATCGCATCATGCAGGCGCGTTGGTATTGCATGGCAACAAAGGGACGGGCAAAACGCATTTGGCTTGTGCCTTGTTGGCAATGGTTAAGGGGCAAATGGGCGGCAATGTGCAATATGCCACGGTGGGCGATTTATTCCGCCGCGTGCGCGAAAGCAAAAATTTCAAATCGCCCGTGAATGAAAGCGAGATTTTGGCAGAGTACGCCAAGTTTGATTTGTTGGCATTGGACGAAATCGGCAACCAAAAAGGCAGCGATGACGAGATGCGCGTGCTGTTTGATGTGCTGAACAAACGCTACGAGAAAAGTCGCCCTACGGTGCTGATTTCCAATTTGAGCCGTGATGCGTTGGCGGGATTTTTGGGCGAGATTGTATGGGACAGATTGCAAGAAGATGGGTTGATTTTGACGTTTGCGGGGCGCAGTCGCCGCGCGGGGGTTAATCATGCAGCCTGAAACCTGTATCAACTGCCAACACGCCGATTTTCGTGCGGCGGCGGAATATTGGGGCTGGAAATCGGCATCGGTGGTGTGCAAAAAGGGGGAAGCGTGGCGGTTTATGCCGTGCCACAGCGAATGCAGCAATGGGCGTTTTCAGGCTGCCTTAGATGATGTGATTGCCAAGCGGCGGGCGTATGTGGAGGTGTTGCTGGGATGGGACTAAATGCAATGTATCGCCAACGTGCGGCGCAAGACGATTTTATGTGGCGGTTTCGTGAGCTGCTGGGCGAAAAGGGCTTAATCGCCAACCCTAACGCTACAAAGATTTATGCCGCAGCGGGCGACGTGTTAAGCGCGTGGCAGCGCAGCAATTCGCAAGTGCTGGTGAGCGTCATCGCGGTGCAAGATTGGTTAAACGGCGAGCGGCTGCCCAAATGGGGGACGGTGCTGGCATTGGCGGATTGGTT
>CAUQDE010000103.1:0-6210 GCA_963516425.1 uncultured Kingella sp. | reverse complement strand
CCAACGCCTTTAAAATCAACGAAGACGTGGTGATTCCGCTGGAACGGCTGGGCGAATATTCCGACGGCATCGAGCGCATCAACATTGAATTGTCTATTAAAAACAAGCTCAAACTTTGCGCTGCGCTGTTGCAATACCTTTCAGGCAGCCTGCCCGTAGAGCAGTTTGACGGCTTGCCTAAAAGCGATTTACTGGGCGAGCGTGCCAATTATGCCGCTGCCCACGTTGCCCAAGTGCAGGAGCGTTGGCAATGGCTGCTAGATAATTTGGATGCGCCGCTGGCGTATTACCAAGCGCGTTATGGCGACACAATCCACGCCGCGCCCGAAACCCATCCATCCGAAAGCTGCTTTATCGCGTTGCGCGATTTCAGGCTGCGTGTGTCGATTAAATCGGATGTGATGACCCCGCTGGCGGAGATTTTCAGTGGCAAGGCAGACACCAAAATCATGGCGGGCTTGGGCAAAATCCACGCGCAAGTGGTGCGCGGCAGAGTGTTTGTTGCGCTGCACATGCACGCGGGCGATGGCAATGTGCACACCAATATCCCTGTTAATTCAGATGATTACGAAATGCTGCAAACCGCGCATCAGGCGGTTAGCCGCATTATGGCGATTGCCCGCAGCCTGAACGGCGTGATTTCGGGCGAACACGGCATCGGCATCACCAAGCTGGAATTTCTCACCGATGCCGAAATGCAGCCCTTTTGGGACTACAAAGCCAAAATCGACCCCAAAGGCAGCTTCAACCGCCACAAGTTGATGCGCGGCTCAGATTTGCGCAACGCTTACACGCCCTCGTTTGAACTGCTGGGCTTTGAAAGCCTGATTATGGAGCAGTCGCATCTGGGCAAAATCACCGACGCCATCAAAGACTGCCTGCGCTGCGGCAAATGCAAGCCCGTGTGCAGCACCCACGTTCCCCGTGCCAATTTGCTATACAGCCCGCGCAACAAAATCGTCGGCGTGGGGCTGCTTGCCGAAGCGTTTTTATACGAAGAGCAAACGCGGCGCGGCGTGTCGCTGAAACATTTTGACGAGCTGGGCAACATCGGCGACCACTGCACCGTGTGCCATCGCTGCGTGAAGCCTTGCCCTGTGAACATTGATTTTGGCGATGTAACCGTGGACATCCGCAACTTTTTGCACCAAACGGGGCACACGCATTTCAACCCTGCCGTTGCCGCGGGCATGGCGTTTTTGAACGCGAAAAACCCGACCGTTATCAAAATATTGCGCGCAGGCGTGGTAACCGCAGGCTTTAAAGCGCAAAACATCGGCTACGATTTGGGACAGCAGTTCCACATCGGCGCCAACAAGCAAAAGCGCGCCCCCAAAGCCACCACGCAGAAGGCGGTGTTAAAAGAACAGGTTATCCACTTTATCAACCGCCCCTTGCCGCGCAACGTGCCGCTGAAAACCGCGCGTTCGCTGCTGGGGCTGGATGGCGACGGCAGCACCGTGCCCATCATTCGCAACCCCGCTCTGCCCGAAGACGCGGAAGCGGTGTTCTACTTCCCCGGTTGCGGCTCGGAGCGGCTGTTTTCGCAAGTGGGGCTGGCCACCCAAGCCATGCTGTACCACGCGGGCGTGCAAACCGTGTTGCCCCCCGGTTATCTTTGCTGCGGCTATCCGCAAGCCGCGCACGGCGACGCCAACCGCGCCAATGATATGGTTACCGAAAATCGCGTGCTGTTTCACCGCATGGCAAACACCTTGAATTATCTGGACATCAAAACCGTGGTCGTATCCTGCGGCACTTGCTATGACGCGCTGGCGGAATACCGCTTTGAAGACATCTTTTCAGGCTGCCGCATTGTGGACATCCACGAATTTCTGCTGGAAAAAAACATCAAGCTAGATGGCGTGGCGGGGCAGCAATACCTGTATCACAACCCCTGCCATACCCCCATCAAAAGCATGGATGGCGCGAAACTCGCCAGCGCACTCATCGGGCAAAATGTGCCATTGAGCGACCGCTGCTGCGGCGAAAGCGGCATGTTTGCAGTGAAACGCCCCGACATTGCCACCCAAGTGAAGTTCCGTAAACAAGAAGAAATTGAAAAAAATCTTGCCGCGCTGCCGCAAGGCGAACCTGTGAAAATGCTCACTTCTTGCCCCGCGTGTTTGCAAGGGCTAAGCCGCTATGCCGAAGACAACAATCTGCCTGCGGATTACATTGTGATAGAAATGGCAAAACGGATTTTGGGCGAGAATTGGTTGAACGAGTTTGTGGAAACCGCGAAAAATGGGGGGATTGAGAAGGTGTTGTTGTAGCAAATAGGCAGCCTGAAACAGCAACCGCGCCATAAAAGCCAAAGGAAAGCCCCCATGCGCCACGCCGACCCCGACTTTGAAGCCTTAACCCGCGAAATCGCACAAGCCGTTTTTCAGGCTGCCGCAGACCTGTTTGCCGGCACGCGCGAGCGATTTTACTTTTTCGCGCTGTGCACCACGGGTGAGGCTTTTCCGCCCTATGTCGCCGCATGGTCGCACGAAGCCTTGCAGCGCGTGCCGGCGGCAGAGTGGGCGGATGTGAAATGGGATACGTCGTCCAGCCCGTATTTTGCCTTTGGCACGGAATATTTTGCCGGTGTGAGCCGGGCGTTTGAAGCACGCGGCACGCTGTTCGGCATGGACGACGCGGCTTCGGAGCGGGAGTTTGAATTCAGAATCAACGCCATGGCCGAAGCGCTGCGTCGTTGCGACCAACAAGGCATTTTTGCGCTGAACCAGCCGCGCGCGGAAATAGTGATTAATGTGGAACTGCTGCCGCCTGATGAAACCAACACCCTGCGCGCCAAACGGCTGAACCCTCCCGAAGCGCTGGGGCAATGGCTGATAGAGGCGGCAGAATAGGCAGCCTGAAACGGTGCAATCTTGTTTTAGGCTGCCTTTGGCTTGTTGAGATGCCGCAAGGGGGATAGGGCGCGGCTCGCGGTAGGCGGCGAAACGCCTGCGCTGTGCGATTAAGCGATGTTTGTTGGCGAGTTGAAACGGTTTTGCCATCCGTGTTCTATTGCCGTTTTTTGTTTTCAGGCTGCCGTATTCATGATTGATGTTTACGGCAGCCTGAAAACAAGGCAAGCCGCTCGGCTGCCATTTGCTGCCATTTGATTTTCGCGTTGCGAAACGGCGTTTCAAGCCGCCTAGCGCAAACGCCTGTTTTCCGCCCAGTCCACAATTTCGCTCGGCTGTTTACGCTTGCCCACGCGCCCGCCCACAATCCAAACCTTGCGCCCAAACAAGCGCCGCACTTCGCGCTCGCTTTTGCACGCGCGTTTGCCCGATTGGTTGCACGATGTGGACACCAGCGGCGTGCCCGCGATGCGGCACAGCTCGCGCGCCACGGCATGGTCGGGCACGCGCACCGCCAGCTTGCTGCGCCGATTGCCGCGCAGCTGCGGTAACACGCGCGGGCGGGCGGGCAACACGAAACTAATCGGCGCGGGCCATGCGGCTTGCAGCTGCGCGCGCACGTTTTCAGGCTGCCTTTGCAACAGCGGTTCAAGTTGGGCAAGCGTGTTGCCGATGGTGATAAAGCCTTTGTGCTGCGGGCGTTTTTTCAGGCGCAAAATGGCGCGCAGGGCGTGCGCGTGGCGGGGGTTTGCGCCGATGCCGTAGCAGGATTCGGTGGGGTAGGCGATTAAGCCGCCGCGCCGGATGTGGCGGCGGAGGGCGGATGGGGCGTGGTGGGTGAGTAGGCGGGGCATAGTAGAATGATTGAGGGAATGGATTTGCGGGCTGAAACCTTTGCAAAATCTAAGTAGGTCGGGCATTTATGCCCGACGTTTTTAGTTGTGGCGCATTGATAAATAGGTCGGTATATGTCGGGCATCAATGCCCGACCTACAAACTGTGTTCGTGTTGTGAGGCAGCCTGAAAAACGGTTTTCAGGCTGCTTATATGCGATGAATGCAATATCCGTTTTAATCGGCGGGTAGGGTGTGAACTTGTTCGCGCACCATTAAACAAACATTGCTAATTGTTAAACGGTGCGTGGCAGAGCCATACACCCTACGCCGATATTCCGATATGCAACCCGGTAGGCAGCCTGAAACAAAACTCGGCATCGCTCAAACAAACACGCCGCATAAAACGCGGGCGCTCACGCTGGGCAGCCTGAAACGCTATCCCGCGCTCTTACGGCTTGCCGGCAAGCCGTGCGTCGGCAAAAGATGATGGATGGAACGGATTGGGCGGCGCATCGTCGCTGCGCACCATTCGCTTTTCGCTGCATTAAACGCTGTTTTCACTCAACGCGGTTTCAGGCTGCCGTTTGTGGTAGCAATCCATTTTAGGTTTCGGAGTAGGTAGCCTGAAACCCGAATCTTGCTTTTCAGGCTGCCTCAAATATCAAGCTAGTCAAACCGTTAAACTAAACCAGCACAATATCGTATTGTTCCTGCGTGTAAGCCGTTTCCACCGACAGCGAAATCGGCTTGCCGATAAAATCAATCAGCATCGCCAGCGATTGCGATTCTTCGTCCAAAAACATATCAATCACTTTGGGCGAGGCGATGATGCGGAACTCGCGCGCGTCAAAACGGCGGCTTTCGCGCACAATCTCGCGCTGGATTTCGTAGCACAGGCTTTGCGCGGTTTTCAGGCTGCCTTTGCCTTGGCAGGTGGGGCAGGGCTCGCACAAAATGTGTTTCAGGCTTTCGCGGCTGCGTTTGCGTGTGAGCTCCACCAAGCCCAGCCGCGTGAAGCCGTTGAGGGTAACGCGCGTGCGGTCAAAGCTCAACGCTTTGGCTAGCTCCTGCAATACGGCTTCACGGTGCTCTTCCAGCATCATGTCGATAAAATCAATGATGATGATGCCGCCCAGATTGCGCAGCCGCAGCTCGCGGGCGATGGCGTGGCAGGCTTCCAAATTGGTTTTGAAAATGGTTTCGTCAAAATTGCGCGCGCCTACGAATCCGCCGGTGTTCACGTCTATCGTGGTCATCGCCTCGGTGGTTTCGATAATCAGATAACTGCCGAAATTCAGGTTTACACGCGGCTGCAAGGCGCGGTTGATTTCGGCTTCCACGCCAAACGTTTCAAACAAAGGGCGTTCGCCCTGAAAACGCTGCAATTTTTCCACCGCGCCTTGCACATATTGCTCGGCAAAATGCTTCATGCGGGCAAAGTTCTGGCGCGAGTCCACCAAAATTTCGTGCGTGTTGTTGTTAAACATATCGCGCAGCACGCGTTGCACCAGCGGCAAATCTTCATACAGCAGCGATTCGGGCGGCAACACTTTCGCCTGATGCTGGATATTGCCCCACAGCTTGGTTAAATAATCAACATCGGCTTGCAATTCGGCATCGCTGGCGTTTTCCGCGCTGGTGCGGATGATGTAGCCGTGGCAGGCGGTTTCGGGCAGCAGCGCGTTGAGCCGCTCGCGCAAGGTGTGGCGGTCGAATTCGTTGTCGATGCGCTGCGAAATGCCGATGTGTTCGTCCTGCGGCAAATGCACCAAAAACCGCCCCGCCAGCGAAATTTGCGTGGAAAGCCGTGCCCCTTTGCTGTTAATCGGGTCTTTAATCACCTGCACCAGCAGGGTTTGCCCCTCAAACAAAACGTGTTCAATGCGCTGGTTGGATTCAGGGTTTTGCCGCTGTTCCACAATATCCATAATGTGCAAAAACGCCGCCCGCTCCAAGCCCACGTCCACAAACGCGCTTTGCATTCCGGGCAACACGCGGCGCACAATGCCCAAATAAATATTGCCCACCAAGCTATGCTCGCTGTTGCGCTCAATATGCAGCTCGCAAATATTGTTCTCTTCCAGAATCGCCACGCGCGTTTCCTGCGGCGTGATGTTCACCAGCACTGTTTCGGGCGGGCGCGGCAAATCCTTGAGCAAAGGGTAGGTTTCAAAAGCCATGATTCATTCCAATATGCAAAAAAATAGAAAAATGTTTTGCCATGGCGACTGAACCAATGCAGAAGTCATGGCAAAATAGTTTTCAGGCTGCCTCAAACGCGTAAATTATACGCGAAAATATCGCGCCGTTTTTTGGGATTACATTTGGCTATGCCCCGTTTTTACCGCGTATGTTCATTTTGCATGAACATTTGCTTTGGAGTAAAATCCGAGCCACTTGAATCTCGCGCGACACGCCCAAATCTCGCGCGCACAACACACTAAGGAGACACATCATGTCAGAAGAATTTGAATCCCCCATTAACTTCACCGATTCTTGCTGCACCAAAGTAGCCG
>CAUQDE010000102.1:0-6243 GCA_963516425.1 uncultured Kingella sp. | reverse complement strand
CGCCCAGCTGCCAGCAGCGGTCTATCACTTCTTGCGCACGGCGTTCCATTTCGGGATTGCCGCGTTGCACCGAATCAAAATCCAAATCGGCGCTGTTGCTGCCTGTTGCCATAGAAGAAGCCGCGCCGCCGCCCAAGCCAATCAGCATCCCCGCGCCACCCAGTTGCACCAGCAACGCGCCCTCGGGGATTTCGTTTTTGTGAGACTGCGCCGCTTGGATGTTGCCCAAGCCGCCCGCAATCATAATCGGCTTGTGGTAGCCATACACTTGCTGGTTAAAGGTTTGCTCAAAGGTGCGGAAATAGCCCAGCAAGTTGGGACGACCAAATTCGTTGTTAAACGCCGCGCCGCCGATGGGGGCTTCAAGCATAATGTCCAGCGCGGATGAAATGCGGTTGGGCTTGCCGTAATCGCGCTCCCAAGGCAGCCTGAAATCGGGAATTTGCAGATTGGAAACGGTGTAGCCTGTTAGCCCTGCTTTGGGGCGTGCGCCGCGCCCTGTTGCGCCTTCATCGCGGATTTCGCCGCCCGCGCCTGTTGCCGCGCCGGCAAAGGGGGCGATGGCGGTGGGGTGGTTGTGCGTTTCCACTTTCATCAGGATGTGCGTGTTTTCAGTATGAAAATCGTAGGCTTGTTGGCGCGCTGCGCTGGGGTAAAACCGCCCGATGGTCGCGCCTTCGATGATGGATGAATTGTCTTTATAGGCAACGATGGTGCCGTTGGGACTGGCTTCGTGGGTATCGCGTATCAGGCGAAACAGCGATTTTTCTTGCTTTTCGCCGTTGAGCACGAAATCGGCGTTGAAAATTTTGTGGCGACAATGCTCGCTGTTGGCTTGGGCGAACATCATCAGTTCTACGTCTGTTGGATTGCGGTTCAGCGCGCGGTAGTTTTCCAGCAGATAGTCCACTTCATCGGACGAAAGTGCCAAGCCCATCTCGGCGTTGGCGGCGAGCAGCGCGTCTTTGCCGCCGCCCAGAATATCCACCGTGGCGAATGATTGGTTGCGATGTTGCGCGAATAATTGCGCGGCAGCCTGAAAATCGGGCAGTACGTTTTCGGTCATACGGTCGTGCAGCAACGCCGCCCATTGCGCGCGCTCATCGGTTTTCAGGCTGCCTGCAAGCCGCACTGCCATGCCGCGTTCTATCCGTTCAATGTGCGCCAAACCGCAGTTGTGCGCGATATCGGTGGCTTTGGACGACCACGGGGAAATCGTGCCAACGCGCGGGGTGATTAAAAAAAGGCTTTGCGCCACTTCTGGGGTGTTCACCCGTTCAGCAGAGAGCAAAGCCTTTAATTGCGACACATCCGCGTCCGACAGCGGCGCATCCGATGCCACAAAATACCAATATTCGCTTGCAATAGCGTTTTCAGGCAGCCCAAGCGTTTGGGCTTTTTGCAGCAATTTGTTGATGCGGAAAGCAGAAAGCGCGGTTTCGCCGCGAAAAGCAGTAACAACAGACATGGTCTCAATCTTTCGTCAGACAAGGGGTTGGAAAAGGGCGAATTATACGCGAGATTGATGCCGCGCATGATGCGGTTTTACGGTAAACTAACGCCTTTTTTCAGGCTGCCTATTTTCAGGCTGCCCTTTATTAGTGACTATCGTATGACTGCACACACGCCCCACCCACACACCGCCAAAGTTCGCCCCAGCAAAACGCTGGTTTCCACCGTTTGGCTGATTCCCCTTGCCGCCGCCATTGTGGGCGGCTATCTGTTGATAGACAGCTTTCGCTCGCGCGGCACGGAAATCAAGCTGTATATGGATAACGCCGATGGCATTGAAGTAAACAACACCACCATTCGGATGCTGAATGTGGAAGTGGGACGCGTGGTGAAAATTCGCTTGCAACCCGACCAAAAAGGCGTGGAGCTGACCGCCAAAATTGATAAAGACGGCGCACACTTGATGCGCAAAGACACACAATTTTGGGTGGTGAAACCGCGCATAGACCAAAACGGCGTAACAGGGCTGGGCACGCTGCTTTCAGGTTCCTACATCGCGTTTAGCGCGGGCAGCCCGCAAAGCGAAGTGGAACACGAATTTAAAGTATCCGACTTGCCGCCGCTTTCCGCCGCTGGGCAAACGGGCTTGCGCCTCACGCTCACGGGCAAAAACCGCAAAATGATAGGCGCGGGCAGCCCTGTGATGTATGAAAATCACACCGTGGGCACGGTGGAAAGTGCGAAATTTGACCCGAAAACGCAATCGGTGCAATACAGCATTTTCATCCAAAGCCCCAACGAAAGCCTTGTGAACTCGGGCAGCCATTTTTGGCTGGACAGCGGCATAGATGTTCGGCTGGATGGCGGCGGGATTAAAGTGGACAGCGCACCGCTTTCTGCCATTTTGTCGGGCGCGATTGCGTTTGATTCGCCGCCATCTGCCAACAATGTGAGCAGCGGCACCACCTTCACCATCCACAACGACCGCGCCGAAATTGAAAACCAGCCCAACGAGCGCACTTTGTATTACGTTGCCTTTTTCAACAGCTCCGTGCGCGGTTTAGACATTGGCGCGCCCGTGGTATACAAAGGCATCCGAATTGGCAACGTTGCCGCTGTGCCCTATTTTCAAGCGGGCGACAGCGCGAAATTGTTTGAACACGGCTATGTGCCCGTTCGCCTGCGCATAGACCCCGACAAAATTGAGCAACAAGGCGACACGCCGCAAAGCAAAGAATACTGGCAAAGCACTTTTCAGGCTGCCTTAGACAAGGGCTTAACCGCCAGCTTGGGCAGCAATAATTTGGTGCTCGGCAGCAAATTGGTTGAGCTAAACGACAGCCCCAGCAGCACGCCAGCGCTCAAACCGCACAACGAATACGGCGGCGATGTGGTGATTGGCACGCGCGGCGGCGGCTTGGACGATTTGCAAAACCAAGTTGCCAAGCTGTTGGATAAATTCAACGCCCTGCCGTTGGATAAAACCGTGGGCGAGCTTAACGGCAGCCTGAAAGAGCTGCGCGGCACGCTTAAATCCGCGCAGACCATGTTGGCATCGGCAAACAAACTCATCGGACAAAGCAGCACGCAAAGCCTGCCCGCCGAGCTCAACCAAACCCTGCGCGAGCTGCGCCAAACGCTGCAAGGCGTGTCGCCGCAATCGCCCGTGTACCAAGACGTGCAAAACACGCTGCAAAGCATAGACCGCACCTTGCAATCCGCCCAGCCTGTTATCCGCACGCTGAAAGAACAGCCCAATGCGCTGATTTTTAACAAAAGCAGCAAAGACCCGATTCCGAAGGGTAAATAAGGCGGATGCAGATAGGCAGCCTGAAAGCTGGGGAATGCGCTCATCTATTTTTCAGGCTGCCTTTGCTGTGGGATTTAGCCTACCATTTGGCGCTGAGCCGCTACCACCCCGTTTGGCGTTTCAGGCTGCCTTAACTTAACAGGCAGCCTGAAACGCCTAATCATTGCCCTACTCTATTTCAGGCTGCCATCTTTGCTAAACCTGCAACCGTTGGCGCGTTGGCGGCTCGCCAACATCTTGGCAACCCTTCAAGCCCAGTTGAACGCACCATTTGGCGATGAGCCGCCGCTCCATTTTGATTTTAGCTTCGCAACGCCGCTTCGCTACGCAGGCAGCTTTATTCATCAACAATCGCCCAACAAAAGGCAGCCTGAAAACGCCCAAACCCAACCCATTCCCCCAACCACCATGCTCACCGACCTAGAAAAAAACGCCATCCGCGACCACTACCGCGCCATCTCCGAAAACCTGCCCCACTTTCGCCCCCGCTCCGCCCAGCGCGAAATGATTGCCGCCATTGCCAACGCCTTTTCCCGCACGCTCACGCGCGAAGAAGGCGGCGACGCGCCCGAGCGACAAGGCGAGAGCATCGCCGTTATCGAAGGCCCAACAGGCGTGGGCAAATCGCTGGCGTATTTGTTGGCAGGCGGCATCATGGCGCAAACGCGCGGCAAGCGCCTAATCGTTTCCAGCGCCACCATTGCCCTGCAAGAGCAATTGGTGGAGCGCGATTTGCCGTTTGTGGTTGCCAAAAGCGGGCTGGAACTGAGCTTCGCCCTCGCCAAAGGGCGCGGACGCTATCTTTGCCCCTACAAGCTCTATCAGCTCACCCAAACCAACGCCCAGCAAACCCTAGATGGCATAGAACAGCCCGCCATCTTGTGGCAAAACAAGCCCAAAGCCGAAGAAATCGCCACGCTGCAAAACATGGCAAACCAATTTGCCAGCCGCCAATTCAACGGCGACCGCGACACATGGGCAGAAAAAATAGACGACACCCTTTGGCAACAAGTAACCAACGACCGCCACGGCTGCCTGAAATCCGCCTGCCCCAATCGCGCCGAATGCCCGTTTTACCTCGCCCGCGACACGCTGGAACACACCGATGTCATCGTTGCCAACCACGACCTATTGCTCGCCGACATCAGCATGGGCGGCGGCGTGATTCTGCCTGCACCTGAAAACAGCTTCTATTGCATAGACGAAGCGCATCATCTGCCCAAAAAAGCCCTAAACCAATTTGCCGCCGAACACACCTGGCTACACGCCATGTGGACAGCCGAAAAACTGCCACAGCAGACGCAAAAAATCGCCCTGCTCACCGACAAGCTGGAACTTGCCAACCTTGCCAACGAAGCCGCGACTAGCCTGCTAGAAAGCCTAAACGAATGGCAATTTCACCTAATGGATGCGCCCGAACTCGCCAGCAGCGAGCAAGACCACGAAACCATCTGGCTGTGGCAAGACGGCATCATCCCACCCGAGTTTGAAAACCTTGTTCACAATACCAACGTCGCTGCCCAAGCCCTTGCCAACAACGTGAGCCAGCTTGCCGATGCCCTTGCCGCCGCCCGCCGCGACAAAGACCAAGACAGCAGCCAAATAGACCGCATCAGCACCGAATTTGGGCTGTTCGTTGCCCGCACCGAGCAAATCGCCGCCGTGTGGCAACTCATCGCCACCGCCCCCAGCGAAGACAAAGAACCGCTTGCCAAATGGATAAGCCGCCCGCAAAGCGACAAAATAGACTGGACCTTCCACGCCAGCCCCATCTCCGCCGCCACCATGCTCGCCAACAAGCTGTTCAAACGCGCAGCAGGCGCCATCCTCACCTCCGCCACCCTACAAAGCCTCGGCAACTTCAAGCTCCTGCTCAACCAAACAGGCTTAACATGGCTACCGCAAACCACCACCCTCGCCCTCAAAAGCCCGTTTAACTTCGCCGAGCAAGGCGAACTCTACCTCCCGCCCATCAGCGCCAGCCCCAAAGACCCCGTCGCCCACACCAACGAAGTCATAGAGTGGCTGCCCAAGCTCATCAGCGACACCGCCCCCATCGGCACGCTGGTGTTGTTTACCTCGCGCAAACAAATGCAAGAAGTCGCTTTCAGGCTGCCTGAAAACTACCTGCCCCACCTGCTCATCCAAGGCGAGCAATCCAAATCCAAACTGCTCGCCCAACACCGCCAAAACCTCGCCGAAGGCAAGCCCAGCATCATCTTCGGGCTAGACAGCTTCGCCGAAGGGCTAGACCTGCCACACGAAGCCTGCGTGCACGTTATCATCGTAAAACTGCCCTTTTCCATGCCCGACAACCCAATAGAAAAAACCCAAAGCCGCTGGGTAGAAAAACGCGGCGGGCGACCCTTTATGGAAATCACCGTGCCCGAAGCCAGCATCAAACTGGTGCAAGCCGTCGGGCGGCTTATCCGCACCGAAAGCGACTACGGGCGCATCACCATCCTAGACAACCGCATCACCACCCAACGCTACGGACAGCAAATGCTCGCCTGTTTGCCGCCGTTTAAACGGCTGGGGTAAACGGCTGGGGTAACGCCATTCCGTACATATAATTTCAGGCTGCCTTATGTTGCACACACCAAAGGCAGCCTGAAAAGTTTGTATGGCGCGTCGGCGGCTCGCCGACAAATTCGTTTGTTATCGTTAAATCGTTATCGTTAAATCATCGTTTAAACAGCCAAGGCAACTGCCATACGGCTATTTTCAGGCTGCCCCATGTGTAAACAAAAAGCAGCCCGCAGAGCACAAGCAGAATTGCGAAGCCAGCCAAGTTTACGAACTCGCACAAAGCGAAAACCAAAATAGCGCGACAACAGCGCGCCGCCCATTCAGCCCATTCAGCCAAATCATCCTTTGCCGGCACACGGCTTGCAAGCAAGCCGTAGCAAGCGTAGGGTGGGCACTCGCTGCCCACGCGTCTGTTCCGGCTGTCGCCGAAGGCAGCCTGAAAGCAAACGCAG
>CAUQDE010000101.1:0-6328 GCA_963516425.1 uncultured Kingella sp. | reverse complement strand
CCATTTCGGAAACGTGTACCAAACCTTCGATGCCTTGTTCGATTTCAACGAATGCGCCGTAGTCGGTGAGGTTAGACACTTTGCCGAACAAGCGCGAACCTTGCGGATAGCGGCGTGCCAAACCTTCCCATGGGTCTTCACCCAGTTGTTTCAAGCCCAAAGACACGCGTTGTTTGTCTTGGTCAAAGCGCAATACTTTGGCTTCCACTTCTTTGCCCACTTCCAACACTTCGCTTGGGTGTTTTACGCGACGCCATGCAAGGTCGGTGATGTGCAGCAAGCCGTCGATGCCGCCCAAATCTACGAATGCGCCGTAGTCGGTGATGTTTTTCACGATGCCTTTTACGATGGTGCCTTCTTGCAGGGTTTCCATCAGGGCTTTGCGCTCTTCGCCCAAAGTGGCTTCCAGCACGGCGCGGCGTGATACGACTACGTTGTTGCGTTTGCGGTCCAATTTGATGACTTTGAACTCAACTTCTTTGCCTTCAAATTGTGAAGTGTCTTTGATGGGGCGCACGTCCAACAAAGAACCGGGCAGGAAGGCACGGATGCTGTTCACCATAACGGTTAAGCCGCCTTTTACCTTGCCGTTAATCACGCCTGACAGGATTTCGCCGTCTTCCATGGCTTCTTCCAGAGTAATCCAGTCGGCGGCGCGTTTGGCTTTTTCGCGTGAAAGTTTGGTTTCGCCGAAGCCGTTTTCTACGGATTCGATGGTTACGGTTACGAAATCGCCTACTTTAACTTCCAGTTCGCCCAAGGGGTTTTTGAACTCGGCGATGTCAATCAGCGATTCTGATTTCAAGCCTGCGTTTACGATGACGAATTTGTCGGTGATGTCTACCACTTCGGCGGTAATCACTTCGCCATAGTTCATTTCTTGGGTGTTAGAGTATTCTTCCAATAACTGGGCAAAATTTTCCATGTTTGGTTTTGCTTTCTATGCACCGCCAAGGTGTGCGGGGTTGGGTTGGTTGATTTGTTTATGCCCTTGGCTCATAAACAAGGTGATTTCAGGCTGCCTATGCAAGGCTGCACTGGAAAAGGAAAACGGCGCATTATACGCGATTTTTGGCGTTTGGGTAGGGTAGAGGGCTGTTTTTTGTGTGTTTTTTTGCTGTGCAGTTTGCGGGAACTAGGGGCAGCCTGAAAAGGGGTAATGCGAAATGGGGGCAAGGATTTTTGTGAACAGGGGTAAAACACGTTGGCGGTGGATTGAGGCTTGGGCGTTGTCAAACTGCGTTTCAGGCTGCCTTTGGCGTTGGGCGGTTGCGTTTGCGTGAGGCAGCCTGAAAAAAGGGGGGGATGAGCCGCGTGAGTGCTGGCTTCTCTTGCATGGGATTTTTATTTTCAGGCTGCCTTTGGGCTGGCTTGATACCAATCCAATACTTGCTGCACGGTTTCTTCTATGCTGCGATGGGAGGTGTCTAGCAGCTTGGCATCGGGCAGTTGCTGCAAGGGGGCGACGGGGCGGCTGCGGTCGGCTGCGTCGCGGGCTTGGATGTCGGCGAGGATTTGGGCAAATGCTGCGCCATCCAGCGGCACGCCGATTTGTTTGGCGCGTCGTTCGGCGCGGATTTGTGCGCTGGCGGTGAGGAATATTTTGAGCTGGGCATCGGGAAATACGGTTGAGCCCATATCGCGCCCATCTGCCACCAAGCCTTGCGCGGTTAAAAAATTGCGCTGGCGTTGCAACAAGGCTTGGCGCACGGCGGGGAGTTTGGCGACGGCGGATGCGCCCATGCCGATGTGTTCGCTGCGGATGGCTTGGGTTACGTCTTGTCCGTTGAGCCAGATGGTTTGCCCGCGAAATTCGGCGGGCAATTCAGCGGCGAGGGCGGCGAGAGCGGCTTCGTTTTCCCACGCGATTTGGTTTTGCTCGGCGTAAAGCGCGGTGAGGCGGTAGAGTGCGCCTGAATCCAAATATGCCCAGCCGAGCGCGGCGGCAACGCGGGCGGCGATGGTGCCTTTACCTGAGGCGGAGGGACCGTCTAGGGCGATGACTTTTTGCATGGTGGTTTCCTTGTGGTGGGCGATGTTTTTTGAATGTTAGGCAGCCTGAAAAATAAGAAATGCCGTCATTCCCGCGCAGGCGGGAATCTTGTTTGATATTTAGAAATTATTGTAAAAACAAACTGTTATTTAATATTAACCAAGATTCCCGCCTACGCGGGAATGACGGAGCTTTAACTATTTCTTGTTTCATTTTAGGTTGTGCAAAGGTTTCAGGCTGCCTTTAAATGATAGGGCAGCCTGAAACGGTCATTTCATCCACGCACGCAAAGCGTGGGTATGGCGGCGCAACGCCATGAGAACGGTTAAACCGCATAAAAGTTTTTTCAGGCTGCCTTAGTGATGATACAGCCTGAAAACGGATAAACGCGCCAAAACGGTTTGAGCTTCGCAGCAGCGCGTAGCCGCGTTTTCAGGCTGCCAATGGGGCGAGCAGCTTGGCAAAGGCTTCTTCAAACTGCTTCAAGCCGTCGTTTTGCAGGCGTGTTGCCAGCGTTTCCACGTCTATACCCAGTTTTTCGGCTTCGGCAAGCTGGGCGAATGCGGCTTGGGTGTTTTCAGGCAGCGTGCGCGCGGCGGTGCCTGTGGCGATAAAGGCTTTGAGCGTGGCATCGGGCACGGTGTTTACAGTGTGTTCCCCAATCAGCGCGTCCACATACAGCGTGGCGGGGTAGTCGGGGTTTTTCACGCCGGTGGATGCCCACAGCAGCGATATGCGGTGCGCGCCTTGCGCGGCGAGAGCGGCGAACTCGGGGCGGGCGAAATAATCTTGCCAGTCTTGGTAGGCGGCTTTGGCAAGGGCGATGGCAATTTTGCCGCGCAGGTGTTCGGGCAACGTGCCATCCAGCGCGTTGTCAATGCGCGAGATAAAGAAGCTGGCGACCACTTGAATTTGCGCAAGGTTGCCGCCGTTGGCTGCGAGTTGGGTTAAGCCTGCGGTGTAGGCGGCGTAGGCTTTAAGTGTTTGTTTACGCGAAAATAATAGCGTGAGATTGATGTTGATGCCGCTGGCAACAAGGGCGGTGAGCGCTTCCAAGCCCGCATCGGTGGCGGGGATTTTTATCATGGCGTTGGGGCGATTGATGGCTGCCCATAGGCGTTTGGCTTCGGCGATGGTGCCTGCGGTATCGTGCGAGAGCTCAGGGGAAACTTCTAGGCTCACAAAACCTGTTTTGCCGTTTGATCTGTCGTATTCGGCACGGCACACATCGCAAGCGGCTTGCACATCGGCAACGGCAAGGGTTTCGTAGATTTCTTTGGGCGCTTTGTTTTGTTGTTTTAACGCGTTGATTTCGGGGGTGTATAAGGCATCACCAGAAAAGGCTTTTTGGAAGATAGCGGGATTGGATGTTACGCCGCACACGCCGTCTGCAAGAAATTGAGCAAGTTCGCCGCTTTGCACCAAGCTGCGCGATAGGTTGTCTAGCCAGATTTGTTGTCCGAGTTGTTTGACTTGTTTGATGGTGGTCATGCTGTTTTCCTTTGCTGTGGCGTGAAAAGGGGCAATCGTAAAGGTTTTTTTACAACTTGGGTAGGGGAAAAATGGTTTTCAGGCTGCCCTAAACGCTGGGCGCAATAGGCAGCCTGAAAGCCGTAGGCTTCAACGAAGTTAAAACGCCAATGGGCAATCATCTTGGCTAGCAACGTGGCAAACAAAAAAGCGTTTCGCAATGAATTTGCAAAACGCTTTTGGTTTTAACGAAGATTAGCGAACGCCTGCGGCTTTCACATCGGCAATATAGCCGTGATCATTTAGGCGGATGTGGCGGAACAGCCAGCCATCACACATATCCAACACTTCTTGCAGCGCGGTGATGTCGCCGTTTTCAAAGCGTCCTTGCAATTCGCCCATTTTTTTGATGAAGTTGGCGTGCACTTTTTTGTGTGGCTCGGTCATGCGGTAGTTGGCTTCTTCCAGCATTTTTTCTTCTTGCTGGAAATGGTAAATGGTGTAGTCAATCAAGGCCTGCAATTCTTGTTTGGTGGCTTCGTAGTCGGCGGATTTGAATGCGTCGTCTAGTTTATTGAAGTGATCCACAAGAATTTGATGTTGTTCGTCAACGTCTGCAAAGCCTGTGTTCAGGTCTTGTGTCCAATATACAAGTGCCATGATTTTGTCCTTTAATATTGTATGGTGAGTTAAACGGTTTCCTATCTCCAAAATTATAGGAAAATCACTGTTTTGCGGTGATTTCGTCATTATCATCCAGCCGTTGTATTCATACAATATTATTTTTTAGGTATAGGCTCTAATCTACGCTATATGGTTGTTTTGCTTTTGATTTTTTGCGGGCGAATTTTTGCCAAACTGTTGTGATAAAATCTTGTTTTTAGTCAAATAATTCTCATTTGGAACAGCAGATTGGTGTATAGCAAATGATATTAAGTTTCGCTAACGCTATTTGGTGGTTTTAAACGAATGGATATAAATAGAGGTGGCAATGGTTCATCAGTATCTTTTATGGGCGCGCGAGGCGCTGGCAAGCGAGGCGGCGGCGATTGGCGAGGTGTCGGCGGGCTTGGGCGCGGATTTTGTGCGCGCGGCAGAAGCGATATTGGCTTGCCGCGGGCGAGTGATTGTGATGGGCATGGGCAAATCGGGGCATATTGGGCGCAAAATGGCGGCAACGCTGGCTTCCACGGGCACGCCTGCGTTTTTTGTGCATCCTGCCGAGGCGGCGCATGGCGATTTGGGGATGATTGTGGATGGCGATGTGGTGGTGGCGTTGTCTAATTCGGGGGAGAGCGATGAGATTTTGGCGATTTTGCCTGCGTTAAAGCGCAAGGATACGGTGTTGATTGGCGTGTCGTCCAACGCGCAATCTAGCTTGGCGCGGTTTGCAGATATTCATATTCGCGCGGCGGTATCGCACGAGGCTTGCCCGCTTAACCTTGCGCCCACATCCAGCACCACGGCGGTGTTGGCTTTGGGCGATGCGTTGGCGATTGTGTTGCTGCAAGCGCGACGCTTTACTTCGGAAGATTTTGCGTTGAGCCATCCTGCGGGGAGCTTGGGGCGGCGGTTGCTGCTGACGGTGGGGGATTTGATGCACTCGGGCGATGAATTGCCTGCTGTGGCGGAGCAAACGTTGCTGAAATCGGCGATTGTTACCATGAGCGAAAAGGGCTTGGGCATGCTGGCGGTGGTGGATGTTTCAGGCTGCCTGAAAGGCGTGTTGACGGATGGGGATTTGCGCCGCTTGTTTGAACAGCGCGATTCGTTTGCGGGGCTTACGGTGGATGATGTGATGAAGCGCGAGCCGAAGTTTATTGCGCCTGATAAGCTGGCGAACGAAGCTTTGCGCATGATGCAAGAGAAGCGGATTGGCGGGCTGTTGGTGTGCGATGAAGGGACGCATTTGGTGGGCGCGCTGAATATGCACGATTTGCTTAAAGCGCGCGTGGTTTAAGGGTTTTCAGGCTGCCTATGATGAGCATCAAGGCAGCCTGAAAAACGGAATACGATTTCTGTGAACAAGATAGGATGAATGATGCAGGCACTGATACTCGGCGCAACGGGCGCAACAGGACAAACACTCACGCAGCAGCTTTTGGCGGATGCGCGTTTTCAATCGGTAACGGTTTTTGCACGCCGCGATCTAGCGTTGGCGCACGATAAACTCACCACGCATATTGTGGATTTTCGGCAGCCTGAAACGTGGCAAGACAAGGTGCGCGGCGATGTGTTGTTTTCTTGCTTGGGTACAACCATTAAAGCTGCGGGCAGCCAAGAAGCGATGTGGGCGATTGACCACGATTTGCAGCTTGCCTTTGCCCAAGCCGCGCAACGCAACGGCGTGTCGCGTTATGTATTGGTGTCGGCGCAGATGGCGGATGCCAACGCCCGCGCGTTTTATTCGCGCATGAAAGGCGTGTTGGAGCAGGCGGTAACGGCGTTGGGCTTTGCACACACGGCGATTTTGCGCCCGCCTGTGCTGTTGCGCCCCGATAGCGATCGCGCGGGGGAAATTTGGGCGGCAAAAGCGTTGGCGGTGTTTAATGCGCTGGGCTTGCTGCGCGCGTATCAACCGCTGCGGGTGGAAGATTTGGCGGCGGCGATGATTGCGGCAAGCCTGCGCGATGAGCCGTTGCGGATTTGGCAGGCGAATGAGATTCGCGATGTTTTGCTTGCTAAGGCAGCCTGAAAATAAGCGAAGCGAGTTTCAGCGAAACTAAACCGAGTGAAACGAATTAAACGAGCGAAGCCCAAACGCAACACACAAAAAAACACGGTTATCAACAAGATAAACCGTGTTTTCATTTTTCAGGCTGCCTTTGCGCGTTACCAGCTATCGTAATAACGGCGATAACGGCG
>CAUQDE010000100.1:0-6351 GCA_963516425.1 uncultured Kingella sp. | reverse complement strand
ACGATGTCGGCAGCCTGAAAATAGGCATACATTTCGCCCATGCTGTCGCCTATCCACACTTGGGTGTCGGGGCGGACGGGGGCGTTGTCGCTGCGTTTTTGGGTGTTGAAACCGCGTTGCCGGGCGAGCTCGTAGGCAGCCTGAAAACGCTCGGGGTGGCGCGGGATGAGCACGAGCAGGGTGTCGGTGTGCGGTTGCCATGCGTTCAGGATGAGTTCGGCTTCGTCTTGCCCGTCTTTTTCGCGCAGGCTGGCGGCGAGGAACACGCGGCGGTTGCCAATTTTTTGGCGAAATTGGGCGGCAAGTTCGCTGGATAGCGGCGGGATGGGAATGTCGTATTTGGTGTTGCCGCAGACGATGGGGGCGGGCGCGCCAAGCTGTTGCAGGCGTTCGGCATCGGCGGGGGTTTGGGCGCAGATGGCGGTAAGTTGGCGCAGGGCGGGGCGGATGAGGCTGGGGATTTTTTGGTAGCTGCGCTGGGATTTTTCGGATAAACGGGCGTTGGCGAGAAAGAGCGGGATGCGCTGGTTGCGGCAGCCTGAAATCAGGTTTGCCCAGATTTCGGTTTCCATCAGCACGCCAAATTGGGGGCGGTGTTCACGCAAAAACTGTACTACCCAATCGCGGCGGTCGTAGGGCAGATAGCGACATTGCGCTTGCGGATAGAGTTGGGCGGCAGTGGCGCGTCCTGTGGGGGTCATTTGGGTGAGCAGCAGCGGGGTGTTGGGGAAGCGGCGTTGCAGTTCGGCGATGAGCGGCTGCGCGGCGCGGGTTTCGCCCACAGAAACGGCGTGTATCCAGATGGGCTGTTGCACGGGGTTGGGATGGGGCGCGCCGAAGCGTTCGCCCCAGTGTTCCAGATAAGCGGGGTTTTTGCGGGCGCGTTTGCGCAGATAGCGGCGGACGAGCGGGGGGGCGATGCGCCACAGGGCGTTGTAGAGAGCGGGGAGCAGCATGTTTAATACGGTAAACAAAAAATTCAGGCTGCCTATTTTATGTTAGGCAGCCTGAAAATACGATGAACGATTAGTCAACCAAAGTGAGTTTGCCGTTCATAGTAGCGTAGTGGCCAGGGAATGAGCAGTAGTACTCGTATGCTTCGCCTTTTGCCAATTTAGATACGTCAAATGTTACGCTGTCTTGCTCGCCACCGCTCAGCAGTTTGGTGTGTGCAATCACGCGCTCATCGCCAGCTTTAACGTAGTTAGCGGCTTCGCCAGCAGTTTGACCATCAGCCAATATGCCGTCTTTGTCGGCAGATTTGGACACTACTACGTTATGACCCATTGCTGATTTAGGCATTTTGCCTTCGTGTTTCAGGGTGATTTTGTATTGTTTGCAGCTTGATTTTACTTGGATTTCTTTGGGGTCAAATTTCATTGCGTCATCGCTTACAATCACGGCTTCGCATTCGCCACCAGCGGCTGCGGGAGCGGCAGCTGCGGTTGAAGCAGCGGCAGGCGCAGCTCCTGATGCGGCAGTAGGAGCAGAAGCAGCAGGTGCAGAAGCAGCTTCAGATGCGGCAGCCATAGAAGCGGCTGCGGTTTCAGATGCGGCGGCAGTGGCAGCAGGAGAGGCTGATTCAGCAGGTTGCGCAGGTTTGTTATCGCCACAAGCGGTAAGCGTTAATGCTGCGGCTGCGATGAGACCTAGATAGATTTTCATAATGAGTCTTCCCTTAAAGTTTGATGATATTTAAGTTTGTTTTTGATTTAGAACAAACTTGCGTTTAACAAGGGGGCGATTATGCCCCCAGTTAAGGGGATTTTGTTTGATTTAAGTCAAGTTTTTCGTTAATTATTGTTAGTATTGCGGTTGTTTTTGACCAAATTTTGCAGCGCGGCAGCCAGTTTGGGGTGGTGGGCAACTTTTTCGGCGGTTTGTTCGAAGCTGTTTAGGGCGCGCTCGCTCAGGTGGAAATTTTTGCTTTTGGCGGCGGCGGGGTTGTGCGGGCGCGTTTTGATTTGGATGCGGGCGATGCCAGGGTCAAGCTCTTGCAGCTGCGGCAACAGGCTGGGCAGCAGCATTTTGAGACGGGTCGCCGCCATGGGCGCGCTCACGTGGATAATCAACGCGCCCTCTTCAATGCACGCCACGCGAAAATGCGGATGCAGGTTGGCGGGCAGCAGGCGTTTGGCGGCGGCATCCAGCTGTTGCCAGTAGCGCGAGCGTTGCAGGAGGTTGGCAAGGGGGGAGTTGGCGGGGATAAGGGGGGCAAATTGCATGGTTTGGGTCGGGATTGCGCCAAACGGGTTTTCAGGCTGCCTATTCGCTTAGCGCGGGTTGGCTTTTGCGCAGTTCTTCCAATTCGTCCAGCAGGCGCATGATGAGCGCGGTAGCGGGGATGCTGGCTTCAAAGTCGCGGCCGATGCGCGCGGCGCGGCGGATGCGGGCCAATTGGAAACCGCTGTATTCCGAATGTTCAGGCTGCCCTTGCACCACAATTACTTCTTCTTCTATCAGCCCGAGCAACCATTCGCGTTGGCAGCCGCCTGCGGCCAGGGTTTGTTCAAAATTTAAAAAAATGTCGGTTTCGTGTTGCATGGCGGTTGTCCTTTAATGTGCGGATTGGGCATAGTGGTCGGCGAGTTGCTGCCACAGGGCGCGGTCGGCTTCGCTGTTGGCTTCGGGCACGACAATATGAATGGTGAGATATAAATCGCCTGCTTCTTTGGCGGGGATGCCTTGCCCTTTGAGGCGGATGGTTTTGCCGTTTTGGCTGTTGGCGGGCAGGGTAACGTGTAAACGCCCTGATGCGGTGGCAACGATAATTTTGCCGCCCAATACGGCTTGCCACGGCATCACGTTGATGGTTTGGTACACGTCTTTGCGGTTTTTAACGTATAAATGGGGGCGGGCATGGAAGCGAATTTTTAAGTATAAATCGCCGTTTTCGCCGCCGTTGTAGCCTGCCAAGCCTTGCCCTGCGAGGCGGATTTGTTGCCCTTCAGCAATGCCTTTGGGGATTTTGACGTTGAGCGTTTTTTGCTGCACGGTTTGTCGCCCTGCGGCATCCAGCGCGGGCACGTTGAGCGTGAGCGTGCGTTCTGCGCCTGCATACGAGGCGTAAATATCAATCGCCAATTCGGCGTGTTGGTCTTCGCCGCGTTGTTTGCCTTGCGGGCGGCGGGCTTGCGCTTGCTGTTGGGCAAAGGCGGAAAACAAATCTTCAAATTGGAAATCATCCGCGCCAAACGGTGCGCCGCCTGTGTATTCGTAATGGAAGCCCTGTTCGCCAAAATGATTTCCACCAAAATGATTTTCGCCAAATGGATTACCGCCGCCCGCTGTGCCTTGAAATGGATTGCCGTGCGGCTGGGCAAGCTCGGCGTCGTATTGGGCGCGTTTTTCGGGGTGGGATAGGGTTTCGTAGGCAAGGTTGATTTCGGTGGTGCGCTCCGCCGCGTCGGGCTCTTTGCTCACATCGGGGTGGTATTTGCGCACCAGCTTGCGGTAGGCTTTTTTGATGGTTTCGTCGTCGGCGGTTTTGTCTACGCCCAAGATTTCGTAGTAATTTTTTGCCATGATGGTCTCGGAAAAGGGTTTTCAGGCTGCTTATCAAGCTGTGGTAACAGATGTTAGGCAGCCTGAAAATGGGGTTACATTGTTGTCAGCAAAGTTCTGGGCTGATTTTACTCCGGCCGCATCTGCGGGAACAAAATCACATCGCGGATGGTCTGCGTATCGGTCAGCAGCATCACCAAGCGGTCGATGCCGATACCGCAGCCGCCCGTGGGGGGCAGTCCGTATTCCATCGCGCGGATATAGTCGGCATCGTAGTGCATGGCTTCATCGTCGCCTGCGTCTTTTTGCGCCACTTGCGCTTTGAAGCGCGCGGCCTGGTCTTCGGGGTCGTTCAACTCCGAATAGCCGTTTGCCAATTCGCGACCAACGACGAACAATTCAAAGCGCTCGGTTAAACCTTGTTTGCTGTCTGACGCGCGCGCCAGCGGCGACACTTCCACGGGGTAATCCACAATAAACGTAGGATTCCACAGCTTGCTCTCGGCGCAGCCTTCAAACAGCGCCAGTTGCAGGCTGCCCAACCCCGCCGCGTGCGGCAGGCTTTCGCCGTGTTTGACGATTTCTTTTTTCAGCCATTCGGCATCGTTCAGCTGCTCGTCGGTGTAGTGCGGGTTGTATTTTTTGATCGCTTCCAAAATGGTTAAGCGCTCGAACGGGCTTTCCAAATCCACTTCTTTGCCGTTGTATTGGATTTTCAGGCTGCCTGAAACGCTGCGGCAGGCGGCGCGGATGGTGTCTTCCGCCATCTGCATCATGCGGTTGTAGTCGCAAAAGGCTTCGTAGAACTCAATCATGGTGAATTCGGGATTATGGCGCACCGACATGCCTTCGTTGCGGAAGCTGCGGTTGATTTCAAACACGCGCTCCAAGCCGCCGACCACCAGCCGTTTCAAATACAACTCGGGCGCGATGCGCAGGTACAGCGGGATGTCCAGCGCATTGTGGTGGGTAACGAAGGGCTTGGCCGTTGCACCGCCGGGGATGGGGTGCATCATCGGTGTTTCCACTTCAAGGTATTGCTCGGAAACCATAAAATTGCGCACGGCTTGGATGATTTTGCTGCGCTTGATAAACACATCGCGGCTGTCGGCGTTGGCGATTAAATCCACATAACGCTGGCGGTATTTGGTTTCTTGGTCGCTCAAACCTTTGTGTTTGTCGGGCAGCGGTCGCAGCGATTTGGACAGCAGGCGAATGTTGGACACGCGCACGGTGAGCTCGCCGTGGTTGGTTTTGAAGAGCACGCCTTCGGCGCCGACGATGTCGCCCATGTCCCAATGGTTGAACGCGTCCAGCGTTTCTTGGCTCACGCCTTTGTTGTTCAGATAAAGCTGGATTTGCCCGGTTGCATCTTGGATGGTGGCGAAGCTGGCTTTGCCCATTTGGCGTTTGAGCATCATGCGCCCGGCGATTTTCACGGGCACGGCTTGCGGATCCAGCTCTTCTTTGCTCATTTCGCCGTATCGCGCGTGCAAATCGGCGGCGAAAGCGTCGCGGCGGAAATCGTTGGGAAAAGCGATGCCTTGTTTGCGGATTTCGTTGAGTTTTTCGCGGCGCAGGGCGATGATTTGGTTTTCGTCTAATTGGGGAATTTCGGGGGATTGGGTTTGCTCAGTCATAATATGGTTTCCAGTAACGATGCGGCTAATAAGGCAGCCTGAAAATAGATAAAAGAAAGCCGCGCATTTTACGCGGATTTACGTTTGCCCTAAATAGCTTGCCCCAAATAATTTTGCCGCCAGCCTTCGCCTATTCGGCATTTTGCTTGCGTGTTAAACCAAGCTGACCGCCGCCATTTGCCATCACGAGAAGTATTGACGTATGTTAAAATTGCAATATGAGAAACATGATACGGCGGGCGTTTAAGCCGCTGCAAACCAACACAAAAAGGATTGATTAACCCATGCTCAGCTTATTGATTGCGCCTGATTTTCCGCCCGAATTTTTTGCCAACTGGCATATGTTTAACACGCAATTGCAACGCGCGTTAGACTCCACCATTCATCTACACATTCCCACGGGCTATCGCGAACAGCAAACTTTAATAAACAGCGAAACCGTTGCGCTGGTGTATGCCAACCCGCTGGATGCCAACAGCTTGATAACAGAAAAAGGCTATATTCCGCTTGCCAAGCCTGATTTGCCCAGCGAACAAGTGTTGGTGGTTGCCCCTGCCGACAGCGCGATAGCCGCGCTGAGCGATTTGCCAGCCGATAGTCGCGTGTTGATTACGGCGAACCACGATAGTGAAGCCATTGCGCTGGATGTGTTGCAAGGCACGGCGATTACGGCGGATTCGGTGCAATGGCTGCCCACGCGCACTTTTCCCGAAATCGCGCGGCGGCTGATGGCAAACGAAGCCGAAATCGGCTTGCTGCTTGCCCGTTCGTTTCGCAGCATGAACGCCAGCACGCAAGGCAGCCTGAAAATCTTGTTTGAAACCGAGTTTAACGATTTTGGGCACATCATGCTGCTGCATCCCGATTTTGCCGCACAGGCGGATACGCTACGCGCTGCGTTGGTGAACATGGTGCAATCGCCTGTAAACAAAATGACGCTGGAAGATTTGGGCTTGCCTAAGGGATTTGTGGCGGTGGCGGCTGAATCCGAAGCTGTTGCAGCCGCAGAAGTTGAGCCTGAAACAATTGAGCCAGCAAGGGCTGAGACAACAACCGCGCAAGAAACGGCGGAACCCACACCCAACGCCGAACCCGCAGAAACTGCCGAATCCACAGAAACCGCTGAACAGCAGCCTGAAAACGAACCTAGCAAATCTCCATCAGGCGAAAACAGCTAAACCCCGCTTGGCAAATATCGCCCAGAAGT